>CALVXP010000015.1 GCA_944371525.1 uncultured Bacilli bacterium
ATATTTTAGCATATAAAAATGTAGGAAAACCGACAAAATAATTTACCGAATTCCTACATTTTATTTTACCATTTACAGCTTTTAACAATGGCCTTTTTTTATCAAAATATTTTTCATTAAGATACTGCGTATATCCCTCATTCAATCCTTCTCCTATTGTTTTATTTTTGCTAGTTATTTGTTGAAACCCACAATATATAATACCAGCAGAATTATCAACAACAGTTGTTGAAGCGTGAAATAATTCATGATCAATTGTTAAACTATAATTACTTTTAGACAATTCAATAGTATTATTTTTAGGATCATATTGTCCCGCAATTTCACTACCTAAAATAAGATTTGATAATTTAAAAGATTTAATTGAAGAGTTTAGTGTATTAAGATTATTAAATAATATTGTTAAATCAATTTCAGGAATATTTTCTTTAACGACTTCAACAAATTCCATTATTAATGGCCCAAATTCTTTTTTTAATATATCTTTTTCATTAATGTCATCAAATTTTCTTACAACTTCTACAGGTAATGCTGCAGTATTTGCATTCTTAATCTTGAAGTCTTTTATCAAATTAAAATTTGTTGATATAGGTTTTCTAACAGTATAATAAATTATAATTGGTGATACTATTCTTAAAATTTGGTCAAAATCTATTTGTTGTAACTGAACTAAAAAATCAGTTATATTTACTTTATTATTATTCATTGTTATAATTAGTTACCTCCTCTAAAAAATTTTCAATCTCATTCCAGTCAGAATCAGTTTCAATATTCTCCAATTCCTTTTCAGGATTTTGTGGATAATAAATTGAAGAATATATATTTAATTTTTGATTTTCATCCTGCCTATTGTCAGTATAGATAATATAATCTTTATTAGTTTTAAACGATTTAAAAGTATATAAAACTTCAAACTCTTTTTCTACCCCATCAATTACACATTTAAATGTTTTTCTATTTTCAAGCATTGTTTCATCTCCTCATATTTAACCTAATTATATCATGTTTATTATTCATTTACAATAATATAACATTTATATATTTTATTTAAAATAAAATATACATAATTTATTTATATGAATTATTTTTAATTATAAAAAACTTTTGTTAATTATTTGTTATCATCTAATTAGTGATGTTGACATCAGCGTTACTCCACTTAATTTACATATATATTCACATAAAAATTCATACAAGAGGTTTGTGTTGGAACTATTAGTTCTAGCTTTAATAGTAATTTTATATACTATTATTGCTATTAAAAGCAAATAAAATAAAAGCACCGAATATAATAATTTCGGTGTTTCCAATAATTTGAGTAAACATTGAAGTCCAATCAATGTCTCTTTTTTATTATATGAAGTTTCCCTCATCTATATACATATTACCATAAATTTAACAAAATTACAATATTAAAATA
The DNA here is from genome assembly GCA_944371525.1 of uncultured Bacilli bacterium. Taxonomy (GTDB): domain Bacteria; phylum Bacillota_I; class Bacilli_A; order RF39; family UBA660; genus CALVVX01. The sequence continues at coordinate 1,421 of CALVXP010000015.1, forward strand.
AACTTAATTGATTCGTTTCAGACATATCATTGAAAAGCCCCATTATTTTCATTTTATCAATTAATGTTTGTGATACTCTACATCTTTTTTGGAAATCTTCAATACTAATAAATGTAGATTTTTCTCTTTCATTAACTATTGCTTCTGCAACACTTTCTCCAAGTCCATCTAATGCTCTAAATGGTATGTATAATCCTTTACCATCTTCAGTTATTACAAAATCTTTGGCATCTGATTTATCTATATCAATATTTTTAAAATAAAATCCTCTTGCACACATTTCTAAACATAGATATAAAACTCCACAAGTATCTATTTCTTTTTTACTAGCAGTTTTATTAGCAATTTTTTCTTCTATTTCATCTATTTTATTTCTAATACCATTTTCTCCAAGTATCATAGATGATGGATCAAATTGATCACATCTTATAGAAAAGTATGCTGCATAATAATATATTGGATGATGAACTTTAAACCATGCAATTCTAAAAGCACTAGTTACATATGCTGTTGCGTGAGCTTTCGGGAACATGTATTTTATTTTTCTACATGATTCAATATACCATTCAGGAATTCCTGCTTCTCTCATTGTTTCAACATGTCCTTCCCAAGTTACAGGATCTTTACTAGCTTTCCCTTTACGAACAAATTCCATTATTTTAAATGCTTTAGCAGGTTTCATTCCCCATGCAATTAAGTTAACCATAATATCATCACGACATCCAATTACATCTTTAAATGGTACTTTTATTTCGCCATTTTCATCAGGTGTACACAAGTCCCTTGCATTGCCTAGCCATACATCAGTACCATGAGATAATCCAGATATTTTAATAAGTTCTGCAAATGTTGTTGGTTTAGTTTCTTCTAACATTCCAAGTAAGAATGATGTACCAAATTCGGGGATTCCTAGTGTTCCAGTTGGGCAATACTTTCTTCCATTTTTATCAGTAAGACCTCTTAATCTATCTTTTTCTACTCCAAGAACTTCAGGCCCACAGAATATCTTCATCGTGTCCCTATCTCCTAAGTCTATTTTAGTAACATCTATTCCTGATAAATCTTGAAGTTTTCTAAGTACTGTCGGATCATCGTGTCCTAGTATATCTAGTTTTAACAAATCTGCATCAATAGCATGGTAATCAAAGTGCGTAGTTCTCCACACACTTGTGGGATCATCGGCAGGATATTGGAATGGTGTAAAATCCCAAACATCTTTATATCCTGGAACTACTACTATTCCTCCAGGGTGTTGTCCTGTCGTTCTTTTAACTCCTGTACATCCCACTGATACTCTTTCTACTTCTGCTACTCTAGCACTTACTTTTAGCAACTTTTTCTTCTTTAAATCATCTTTACTAGGAACTGATATTCCATAACTATTTGCTTCTATTTTAAGAACATTATGAGCTTGTTCTTCATAGAATCCTAAAACATAACCATATGCTGTTTTATCTGCAACTGTACCAATAGTCCCTGCCCTATATACATTATCTGTTCCAAATAATACTTTTGTATATTCGTGAGCTGATGCTTGGTTATCTCCACTAAAGTTAAGGTCAATATCAGGAACTTTATCAGCATTGAAACCTAAGAAAGTAGCAAACGGCATATCATTTCCTTCGTGTACCATTTTTGATTCACATTTTGGACACATTCTTTCTGGTAAATCAAAACCACTAGCATAATTTTTAGATAAAGGATTACCATCTTCATCGTTAAAAATACTATATCCACAATTAGGGCAATAATAATGTGCTGGTAACCCATTACATTCAGTTATTCCCATCATATTAGCAACAAGAGATGAACCAACAGAACCACGAGATCCTACTAAATATCCATCATCGTTTGAGTGTTTAACTAATTTTTGAGCGATCAAGTAAATAACATCAAAGCCACCACCAATGATACCTCCTAATGATGCTTTCGCTTTTTCTATTGCAGCTTCATCAGTTAAAGTATTATCTTCTCTTTGCATTTTTTCTTTAACTAAGTTAACTACCCCATCATATCCACTCATAATAACATCATGAAGTACACTAGGTAACATTTCATCTTTTTTAGTTTCATCTAAATCAGGATAATCTAAATCAATCTTATCTTTAACAAGTCCTAAAATAGTATCACCATAAAACTCTTGCGCAATTCTCTCTTCTATCATTCTAGGAAGCGGATTACCATACATACTATGTGCTTTAGTATAAACTAAATCACGGCATGTCTCCTGCGAATGTTCAATAATTGGCGAATACGGTTTATCAGGATATTCTACTACTTCTATTTCACTAATCATATCTAATATTTTATTGGGATTAACTACTACTATTTCGTTAATTAAGTCTTCATCTTCTAACCAAGAAAATTCTTCTTTCATTTCATTAGTTGTTCTAAAGAATTGATTAGGTATATGACCAGTTACCGATAATTTAGTAGGTTCATAATAACGGAAATCATCTACAAGAGAATATACTATTTTCTCATCTTTAGTTCTAAGTTCTATAATATTTAAAGATTGGAACTTTCTAAGAGCATCTTCTATTTTACTCTTCTTATATTCTTCTTTAGATTTTAATATTTCTTCTTCTTTATTATTTTTATCTATTTGATATAACTCTACTAAATTCATAAGAGTAATTGGAATATCTTTAACATTAGTTAGAGTGTAAATATATTTAAGTACCTTTACATCAATAGAAGTTAACTCTACTCCCTTAGTTTTTACATACTCTACTAAATTTTCAATATTTTCATTATTTACATTACCTTTAGGCTTACCTGACAAATATCTAGCAAGAGGATGTCTACCTTTACCAGGAACATTTTGATTTACAATAATTTCTCTATATAAAACATCTTCTTTATTTATATTATGTACATCTCCAGTTGCTACAATTAATTTATTACATTTTTTAGCGCAATCAATTATTTTCTTTATACATTTCTTTAAGTGTTCTATATTATTTATATCATGACCTTTTAATAAATGTGAATAATTTTCTATTGGTTGTACTTCAATATAATCATAAAACTCCATTGCTTTCATTAATTCTTCTTCATTACGAGTTTCTGCTAAATAGAAAATTTCTCCATTAAGACAAGCAGAACCTATAAGTAAACCTTCTCTATTTTCTTCAATTAATTTTCTAGGTATTTTAGCATTTCTAACAATAAAGTTAGTATTTGCATAACTAATTATTTTAAACAAATTCTTAAGTCCTACTTTATCTTTTGCTAAAAATGTAACATGCTTAGAATTATCATACATATTAGCAATATGTTCTGTAATAGTTTTTCCAGGAATATTCTCATACATTTGTAAATAATTATCATGACACCAAGGATACTTCCATATATATTCCTTATTGTTGTATCCTATAAATGGATATCCCCTTTTTTCATCCTCTTCTATACTATTCGTACAAGGCTCGACATAATTTTTATAACTGCATAAATCATATATATTTTCTAATTTTTTAGGATCATTTTGAAATGAAACTTCTTCTAGTAATTTCAAATCATTTAACTCACTAATTTTATTAATTTCTTCTATTTGTTTTAACATTTTAGCAAATATATAACCAGTATTTTCTGAGTCAACATCCGCACCATGGTGTTGTCCAACATATATTTTAATTTTAATTGTATTAAATTCATCAATATTTATTACTTCTTCATTTTCTGCTGGATGTAAATTAATATCTTTTTCTATTACATTATTATCTTTCAAATTAATTATTAAATGACAAGTTTCTGTTTTACTAGCCTTACGAACTTTGTTTAAATAAGTTCCGTCTTCGGTAGTTTTAAGTATTGATTCCCCGTCTATTTTTATATCTTCTAATTTATTTAATAAATAATTATCTAATTTTATACTATCAGATGGTACTCCACTTGCATTTTCTTCATCTTCTTCATCTGCTTCTCCAGTATTTATTCCATAATACTTTCCTAATGCTTTTAAACTATGCTTCTTTAAATCTCTATTTATTACTCTAGATAACATAAGTGTATCTATAATTGGATTTTCTAACTTACCGAAATCATATTTATAATATGCCATATCTAACATATTTTTATCAAATCTTGCATTATGCGCTACTAATGGTAAAGTACCAATCCATTCTTTAAATCTTTTTACAACATTTTCTTCATTATCAGAATCTTTTACATCATCATCTGATATATCTGTAACTCTTGTTATTTCTTCATCAATATGATGACCTGGGTTAATTAATTCATCAAAGCGATCTACTACTTCTCCATTTTTTAATTTAACAGCACCAAGTTCAATCATTGAGTCTCCTAAACCTGGATTAAATCCTGTTGTTTCGGTATCGAATATTACAAATGTATTATTTTCAATTAAATCATCATTAGGATTAAAACACACATTTAAATATGACTCACACATATCTATTTCACTACCATATGCTACTTTAAAATATTTTAAATTATCTTTTTCTTTTATAGCATTTTCAAGTTCTATATTTAATTCATCTAATCCTTCTGTTTTACTTTCATTAGCAAGTGTTTCTATTTTACCTTTAATTTCTTCTATTTTAGCAGTTGCAGCTTTCTTTAATCCTTTATTATAATTAGTAACTTCTCCAAAAACATGAGGAAATGCTTGACAACAATCGTGATCAGTAATAGCAATACCAGGGTGCCCAAATTTAATTGCCTGTTTAACTAATTTTACTTCATCACATACTCCATCCATTTGGCTCATCATTGTATGAGCATGTAATTCAACTCTTTTTTCTTTAGCATCATCTACTCTTTTATTTTCTTCTTGACCTTCTATTGCAGTAATATCTTTAAATCTTGTATTGAATACTAATTCTTTTGCAAATTCATCTGTTACTACTTTTCCATAGAATCTATAATACTTACCTTCTTTTAATAAATCTTTAAGTCTTGCAAACTCATCTTCACTTTTGGTAAATATTTTTGCATACATACTATCTGTTCCATCAGTAACTTTTAAAGTAAATATTTTGTATCCACTTTTAGATTCAAATATATCTATTCCAAATAATTTTATTTCTACATTAATATTATCTATTTCATTTTTAATATCTTTTATTAAAACTACATCTTCACTTTTCTTTTCACGATAATTATTCTTAACTTCTTTTTTTTCTTCAAAAACATAAGTTTCATTTACAACTTTATCTTCTTCAATTTGTTTTAATAATTCATCTTCCCCTGTATTATCCATTACTATATTTAATTTATAATCATATCCATATTTTCTAAGTCTATCATTAATTCGTTCTAATTCTTGTAGTAAATAAGCTTTTTCTATTTTGTTATATACTTTTATTTCGATATTATCTTCATTAACTATTATTTCTCTATCTTTAAATACATTATATTTATTACTACTTTTAATTAAACTATCAATAATTAAATTAAAATATTCATTAAGATATTGACTATCTTTATTTTTACTAATAATAGTTAAATCTATTTTATCAACATCAAATGATTCTGATAATTTATTATTTAAATAAGTATATACATAACTAGGTATATTATTGTCTACTATAATAACAAATTCCCACATTTTTGTTTTATCATATACTATTATTTTTTCTAATTCACTATTATCAAAATATTCTATATATTTATCTAAATTTATTTGTTTAAATAATTTTTCTAATTTACTACTCATAAAACCACCATAAGATTATTGTACCAAAAAAAAAGATTATAATAAAGATGTTTTTACTTTATTATAATCAATTTTTATACTCCCATTGTATTTGTTTCAGGTAATGTTGATCCTCCATCAATTACAAATTCTGTACCTGTCATATATGATGAATCATCACTTGCTAAAAATGCTGCTAAATTACCAAGTTCATGAATAGTTCCCATTCTTTTCATTGGTATTCCTTGTTCTATTCCATTGATTACTGATAATGGATCTTCTTTATTAGTAAGCTTGGCCATATTATCTACCATTGGTGTTCTAATATATCCAGGAAGTATTGCATTTACTCTTATGTTATCATTTACATATTCCATTGCTAATGACTTAGTAAATCCAATTAACGCTGCTTTTGTAGTGGCATACGCTACTTCTCCAGTGTCTGCTACCATCGGTCCTGTTACACTTGACAAATTAATAATAGAACCTTTTTTATTCTTTTGCATATAAGGAATAACTGCTTTAGTAACATTCCAGGTTCCTTTGACATTTATATCAAAGTGATAATCTCTTATTTCATCAGTTGTTTTTTCAAAAGTTTCCAAATAGCATACACCAGCATTATTAACTAATATATCTATTTTACCATATCTTTCTGCAATTTTATTAATACAAAAATCCACCTTTTCTTTTTCACGAATATCTACTTTGTATCCACAAATATCATGCCCTTTACTTGCAAGTTCGTTTATCACATTTCTAAGTTCCTCTGAATAATCAAGTATTGCTACCTTTGCACCACGAGATACAAATACATCTACTATACCTCTTCCATTTCCTTTTGCTCCCCCAGTTACCACTGCCACTTTTCCTTCTAAATTCATATTATCACCTTCCTTTTATTCTATCTTTATCTTCCACTAATGCTTTTTTAAATTCCATCTCCAATAAAGTTTTTGTAAAGAAAGCCATCCTTATTCCTTCCAACATATTATCACTATCAACCTTAGACCAATCTAAAAAATAATTAGGTATTTTTGCTTCCACTAATTCTCTTAAAAATTCTCTAACAGTTCTACCATTTCCCTCTCTAAAAGGATGAACCTTAATTAATGCACTATATGTATTTGCCAAAAATCTAGCATAATCATTAAAGTTATAACAAGTTTCCAACTCTTCATGCATTTCTTTTGTAACAATTTCTAGTTCCCTATCTATATTTTCAACAGATGTTACATATAAATTGCCTTTCCCCATAAAAACTGTCCTATATTGTCCTGCAAATGGATAAATCTCATCAAACAAATACTTATGAATATCACATAAATGTTTTTTGTCAAAATTTCCATTTATTGGTTCTTCATATAAATTAACCAATTTTTTAAATACTATTTCCGTTTCTTTCTGTTTTAATTCTTCTTTATCATTAATTCCTAAATTATTCTTTAAAACTCCATCAGTTCCTGGAATTAAGTATTCTTCCCATTTCTTATCTTCTTCCGTCATCTTTTACTTCCTTTCTTAATACTAATTTTTTATGTTCTTCTTTTGTTTCTTCTACTTGTTCATTACTTACTTTTAAATCTTCAATAGCTAAACTCGCTAATACCTCTTCCACAATTTTATCAATATCTCTTTTCACAACCTCACTTCTTTTCTACATAAATGGTGCAATAAGCCGTAATATTCTTCCTAATATTTTTTTTAAAATATTATAATTGCACACTTCTTCATTAGTTATCTTTATTGATTCACTAATAGTTTTATCATAATCTTCTTTAATTTCTTTTATAACTTCATTTTTATAAATATAACATGCACATTCAAAATGTAGATATAAACTTCTATAATCTAAATTAATTGTTCCAACCACTGCTTTATTATCATCACTAATAAACATTTTTGCATGGGTAAAACCTTTTTCAAATTCATATACTTCTACACCATTACTAATTAAATCTTTATAGTAACTTCTTCCTAAATAATAAACTATTTTTTTATCTGGGATATGAGGCATAATTATTCTTACTTTAACGCCTCTATTTGCAGCATATATGATTGAAGACAATAGTTCATCATCTAATATTAGATATGGTGTTATTATATCAACATATTTATTTGCCGTATTCAAAATATCCATATACACTTTTTTACCTGTCTCATGTTCATCTAATGGACTATCTCCATATGGAATTATATATCCTTTATTACTTAAATCATTAGTTGTATTACATATATATTTATCATAATCCTCTTTACCATTAGAATTAACATTCCACATTTCTAAAAACATAACAACAAAACTAGTTACAGGTTTTCCTTTTATCCTAACAGCAGTATCTTTCCAATATCCATATTTCTCTTTTTTATTAATATACTCATCCGCTAAATTTATTCCTCCTGTATATCCAATTTTTCCATCAATTATACATATTTTTCTATGATCCCTATTATTTTGATGTAATGATAAATTCAATTTTATTGGAAAAAATGGCTTACATTTTATACCATAAATTTCTAATTTCTTTTCATAATTATATGGCAATGTAACTAATGAACCTAAGCCATCATACATAACTCTAATTTCTACGCCTTCTTTTGCCTTTTGTTTCAACACTTCTAAAATAGAGTCCCACATATAACCATTTCCTATTATAAAATATTCTATAAAAATGTATTTTTTAGCTTCTTTTAAATCCTGTAATAATGCTTCTAATTTTTTTTCTCCATTTTTAAAATACTTTATTTCCTCACTTTTATAAACTGGATAGCCACAAGTTTTATATAAATATTTTGACAAATTATTAAAAGCAACTTCATTACTTTCTATATTTGAACATATATCAGTATCTTGTAATAAATATTTTTTATTTTTTATTCTCTCATTTTTTAATTTTTTAGAAATATATTTCAATGATAATTGAAAATGACAAAATAGAAAAACTGTTACTCCTATTACAGGAAATATTAAAATTGGTATTATCCATGCTATCTTATAAGATGGATTAGTTTTTGAATTTATCAAGTATAATATTAATATAATCGATAAAATACTTGTACCTCCAAATATCCACACTATATATTTATAAAAAAATGCAAAGGAAAAGTATACTACTAAAATTTGTAATATCAAAAATATTATTGCTAATGTTAATTTAGAAAATATTATTTTAATTAAATTACCTAAAAATTTCATAACTATTATCTCTTTTTAATTATGGTTTCTTGCCTTTTAAAATATATATCTAATACTTCTTTTGGTGTAGGAATTTCTGATGTAGATTGCACACTTCTCCATTCTAACATTCCATCTACCATTTTTAAATCATAAACCAAAATAATTTTATAATCACTTATCTCATTAGCAAATTTGTATAAAACTTCTTTTAAACTAGAAGATATGTTATTAGGAATATACATCAAACCCGTTTTAAACGATTTACTAGAATTATTAAAAAATATTACATGTCCTAATTCTATTAAAAAATATCCTATTACATCTGGTGAATAATTAATATTTAATTTTTGAAATATACTAATATCAGGAAAATGTTTTCTACCATATTCCAATAAAGTAGCAGAGTGTAATAAATTACTATTTATATTTCCTATCATATCTATTTGTCCAAATTTTTCTTTTCTTTTTGCATCATTATCGCCATATATTACCGCAATCATATAATTATCCATATATATATCTACCTCTTTTATTTATTGTATTTTAATTCTTCTAATATTTCTTTTATTATAACCCTTTCATCAAATGGTTTTCTGATGCCATTTATTTCTTGATAATCTTCATGACCTTTACCTAAAAGCAATATAATATCTCCTTCTTTAGCATTTACAATGCTATATTTTATTGCTTCTTTTCTATCCGGTATAGTTACATATTTTCCATTAGTTTTATGCATACCTATTAATATATCATTTATTATATCATTAACATCTTCATATCTAGAATTATCTGCAGTTATTATCGAAAAATCTGCTAATCTACCTGATACTTCTCCCATTTCGTATCTTCTATCTTTACTCCTATTACCACCGCAGCCAAAAATTGTTACTATGCGTTTAGGATTATATTCTCTTATTGTTGTTAATATACTCTCTGTTGATACGCCATTATGAGCGTAATCTATAAGTAAATCAAATTTATCAGAAATAGAAACCGGTTCTACTCTTCCTTTTACAGCTATAGTTGATAATGCCTTTTTCATCGAATCAATTGAACATCCAATTAAAAATGTTGTTAGCATAGCACACATTGCATTATATGCCGAAAAAGTTCCAGGAGTATTAATTTTAAAAGTATCAGAAATAACTCCTCCTGTTGTCATACTAATACCTATAATACCTTTTTCTCTTAAAAGTTCTACTTTATCGCAATATAAATTAGCCTTTTTATCATATCCAAAAGTATTAATATCACAAGTACAACCATTAATCATTTTATTATAATTATTGTCATCTATATTAAATATTCCATGAATAGATTGTTTAAATAGTAATGATTTACATTCAATATATTCTTCCATTGATGCATGTTCTCCATCACCAATATGATCATGTGTTAAATTTGTAAATACACCATAATCAAAAGTTATTCCATCTACTCTACCTAACTTTAGCGCCTGTGATGAGACCTCCATTACAGCATATTCAATATTATTATCAACCATTTCTTTTAAATATTTATGGATGTCGTAAGATTCAGGTGTAGTATTTACTAAATCATAATGCTTATCATTTATAAATACACCCATAGTACCTATAACTCCAACTGATTTATTATCTTCTTCTAAAATTCTTTTAATCATCCATGTAGTAGTTGTTTTTCCTTTTGTTCCTGTTATCCCTATCATTTTTATTTTTTTTGACGGATTATCAAATAAATTAGATGATAATAATGCTAAACTCCTTCTAGTATCATTTAACTTAATAACAGTTACATCAGAATCTAATTGTACATCTTTTTCTACAAAAACAACTTTTGCACCATTTTTTATTGCGTCTTCAATATACTTATGACCATCTATATTGTGACCTACTAACGCAATAAAAGCATCATTTTCTTTAACATTTTTAGAATTGTAACAAATATCATTTATTTCTACATCTATGTTACCCTTTACAACTTCATAATTAATATTTTTTAACACATCTTTTAATAACATAAAATCACCACTTTCTTATAAATAAATTATATCATTTACTACATTATATGTAAATAAACAAAATAAAAAGACGTTAAATTTCTGGATTAACTATAACATTTTCCATCATTAATTCGTCTTTAAATTCGTCTTTAAATACAACAAGTTCCTTCTTTATAACATCAGGATATACCGCTTTAGTAGTTCTTATTGCTTCATATATATCTTGAAAGTTTACTACTGTTCTATTTGCATATAATGCATTAGAAAAAGCTTGTTTTAATATCATTAAAGCAATATCTGGATACCTTGAAGATATTTCGTATACTCTCTTATATTCAGATGTCATATTTACAATAAATTTCATAATTTTTTCTTTAATAAATTCTGTGTAAGGTAAACTTACTCCTGTTTGTTTTTCTATTTTAGGAAGTGTTTTCATAAGTATTTCTACACACATTTCTTGTGTTGGTTCTTCAATATCAATTCGCTCAAATCTTCTAACAAATGCCTTATCTCTTAATATATATTTTTCATATTCATAAGTTGTAGTAGCCCCAATCATTTTAATACTACCTCTACTAAGACCTTCTTTAAACATGTTAGCCAAATCTAATGCTCCTTGTGCATCATTTCCTATTAATGTATGTATTTCGTCAATAAATAAAATTATTTTTTCTTGTTGTTTTAATTCTTCTACTAATTTTAATACACGATTTTCACTTTCAGAATTACCAATTAAAGCAGTTGTATTAACTCTAAAAATTCTATATCCTTTAAGCACATTAGGTACATCATTCATTTGAATTTTAAAGGCAAGTCCTTCTACTATTGCTGTTTTACCAATTCCCGGTTTACCTACCAATATAGCTGATTTTTCAGGAGTTAATAATACTAATATTAATTTTTTTATTTCTTCATCCCTAGCAATAGCAGGATTAGTAATATAAGTAGCTTTAGTAAGTTCATCAGCATATCTATTTAACATTGAATTATTATCATTCATAAAGTATCTCCTTATCTACAAATATAAATTATTATTAACCACATAATTGAAGTAGCAATCATTGATCCTAAAAAAACAATATTGGAAAAACCAGCACTTTTATTTTCTAGTTTATAATTATCAATGGGCATTTTTCTTTCTTCAATTATTATTGGTAGATTCCTTTCCATTTTACATCACTTGTCTTAATTTATCAACTTTTTCATACTCTATCATAGTATCTAATATTTTATCCATAGCTAATCTTTTTTCACATAGTCTTAATTTACTTTCATATTCATTTAATTTTCTTTCAATTAATCTTAATGCTTTGTGAACTGCCGTTCTACTTACTTTTAAATTTTCAGCAATTTCTGATAAAGTATAATTGTTAAAATAATATTCTTCAAAATAAACTTTTTGTCTATCACTAAATAATGGTCCATACATATCGTATAGCATTATTGTATAATCTCTTTTTTCCATATCACATAGTCTCCATTAATGTATAAAATACTGCAAATATTAAAAGTCCTACTCCTAATCCAAATAATAAATATACTAATAACTGTTTTTCTTTATCTTCTTTATAATAATAACAAATACAGAAAAACAATAGTGATAACATTATGATAGCACTAGGTAAAAATTCTATCATGTTAAATGATAAAATCGATAAAACTATAAATAATATTCCTACTATATAGCATACTGCTTTTTCATAACTTCGATTACTTTTTAATATTTTATTTTTATCAGTATTCTTTTCCATTAATTTTTTCCTTTCTATAAATCTTTAAATAAACCATATATGTATTTCTCTATATCAAATGGTTCTAAATCTTCAACCTTTTCCCCAAGTCCTACAAATTTAACAGGAATTCCTACTTCTTCTTTAATAGCAAGAACTATTCCACCTTTTGCAGTTCCATCTAATTTTGTAAGAACTATTCCTGTAATATCTGTTATTTCTTTAAATGATTTAGCTTGGGCAATTCCATTTTGACCAGTAGTAGCATCTATTACTAATAAAGTTTCATGTGGGGCATCTTCTATATGTGTTTTTATTACTTTATTTATCTTAGCAAGTTCATTCATTAAGTTTACTTTATTTTGAAGTCTACCTGCTGTATCAATTAATACTACATCATAGTTTTCTTTTTTAGCAATATCTAATCCATCATACACAACACTTGATGGATCTTTTACATTTTTAGTAATAACTCTTACTCCTACTTTTTCTGACCATTCTTCTATTTGTTCAACAGCACCCGCTCTAAAAGTATCAGCAGCTACTAATAAAACCTTTTTACCTTCATTCTTTAATTTAGAAGCAATTTTACCAATAGTAGTAGTTTTACCTACTCCATTAACTCCAATAAAAAGAACAACTGTAGGGCCATTAGTGTTATAATTTATTTTACTATTTATAACATCATTGCCTACATACATGATAAATAATTCATCAATAATAACATCTTTTAACATTTTAGAATCAGTTATTTTTTCAGTTTTTACTCTTAATTTTAATTTATCTACAAAGTTCATTACTGTATTAACGCCAATATCAGCCATAATTAAAATATTTTCTAATTCTTCAAAATAATCATCGTTAATAAATTTATATTTATTTGATAAATTACTTAATTGTGAAATAAATTCTTTTCTTGTTTTTTCTAAACCTTCTTCATATTTAGTTACTTTTTCTGGTTCTCTTTGAAAAATGGTTTTAAACTTATCAAATAATCCCATACCCTAACCTCCTCATATATTTCATTATACCACAATTATTAGTATTATTAACATTAAATTTAGAGAAAGAAAAAAGAAGTAATTATTTTGCCTCTTCTGTAGCTCTTACTTCTCTTATTACAGTCACTTTTATAGTACCTGGATATTGCATTTGTTCTTCGATTTTCTCTTTTATTTCTCTTGCAATTTGATAAGATGACAAATCATCTACTTCATCAGGTTTAACCATTACACGAAGTTCACGACCCGCTTGTACAGCATATGTTTTATCAACACCTGGGGTTGAATTTCCGATTGATTCTAATTGTTCTAATCTTTGGAAATAGTTTTCAGTTGAATCATTTCTTGCACCTGGTCGAGATGCTGATATAGTATCTGCAATAGCTACTATCGCTGCAATTACACTAGTCGCAGGAGTATCTCCATGGTGAGAAGCAATTGCATTAATAACAACTTCATCTTCCCCATATTTTTTAGCAAGGTCAACTCCTATTTGAATATGGCTTCCTTCCATTTCATAATCTATTGCTTTACCAATATCATGCAAAAGTCCTGCTCTTTTAGCAAGCATTACATTTTCTCCTAATTCTGCTGCTAAAAGCCCTGATAAATAAGCCACTTCTAACGAATGCTTTAACGCATTTTGACCATAACTACTTCTAAAATGAAGTCTTCCAATTGTTTCTACTAATTCAGAATCCATTTTTGAAAGCCCTAAGTCATATATTACTTCTTTTCCGTATTCTCTTATTTGTGTATTAACATCAGTACATGTTTTATCATATACTTCTTCAATTCTACCTGGATGTATTCTTCCATCTTTAATTAAAGTTTCTAGAGTAAGTCTTGCTATTTCTCTTCTTAAAGGATCAAAACTAGATATAACAATAGCCTCTGGAGTATAATCTATTATAAGATCAACTCCTGTTAATGATTCAATAGTACGAACATTTCTTCCTTCTCTACCAATAATTCTTCCTTTCATTTCATCATTAGGTAAAGTAATTACTGATACAGTTTGTTCATTAGTAACATCAGCAGCATACTTTTGCATCGCACTAACAAGCATTTCTTTTGCTTTGCCATCTACTTCTAATTTTGCTTCACTTTCTTTTTCTTTAATATAAGCAGATATTTCTCTACCCATATTTTCTTCAACAATCTTCATAATTTCATCATGGGCTTGTTCTTTTGTATATTTACTAATTCTCTCTAGTTCATCTAATTGTTGTTTTTTAATTTCTTCCATTTTATCTTTTTCTTCTTGAATCTCTTTTTGCTTATTTAAAAGATTATTTTCTCTTTCTTCTAAAGAAAGTTCTCTATTTTGAAGAGTTTGATCTCTTCTATCCATATTATTTTCTCTTTGTAATAATCTTTCTTCTGATTCTTTTATTTCACTTTTCTTTTCTTTTATTTCTTTATCAGTTTCTAATTTTAATTTATGCATTTCTTCTTTAGCTTCAAATAAACTATCTCTTTTAATTTTATCTGCTTCTTTTTTAGCCATATCAATGATACTTTCTGCTTTTTTAGTATCTTTTTTCATATTTATATAATTAAAAGTTATAACTCCCACTATACCGAAAGCAAATCCAAGAATTACTAGTAAAATGGAGAACCAAATACCATCCATAGTACACCTCCATTTCATTATTTATTATAGAAAAAATTTAAATATAATTTAATTTAGACTACAATATAATTGTATCTATCTTTTTTAAATATGTCAAGGGCTTTTTTTCTACAAAAAAGAAGCCTATTTAGCTTCTTTTGTATCTTTATTTATACCATAATGTTCTCTTACTTTTAACTCTATTTCGTTACATATTTGAGGATTGCTTTTCAAGAAAATTTTAACATTTTCTTTACCTTGGCCAATTTTTTCACCATTGTAAGAGTACCATGCACCACTTTTTTCAACAACATTTATGTCTGATGCTAAATCAATTAGTTCGCCTTCTTTAGATACTCCTTCACCATACATAATATCAACACTTGCTGATTTAAAAGGCGGAGCTACTTTATTTTTAACTACTTTTATATTAGTTCTATTTCCAATTACGTCAGTTCCTTGCTTAATTTGTTCTCCACGTCTTATATCAAGTCTTACTGATGAATAATATTTAAGTGCTTTACCACCCGGAGTAGTTTCTGGATTTCCAAACATTACTCCTACTTTTTCACGAAGTTGATTAATAAATATTACAATTGTGTTTGTTTTATTAATTGATCCAGATAATTTTCTTAGTGCTTGACTCATAAGTCTTGCTTGAAGACCAACATGTGAGTCACCCATTTCTCCATCAATTTCAGCTTGTGGCACTAGGGCAGCAACTGAATCTATTACAATGATACTAACCGCTTCACTCTTTACTAGAGCATCACATATTTCTAACGCTTGTTCTCCAGTGTCTGGTTGTGATAACAATAAATCATTTATATTTACTCCTAAATTACTTGCATAAACCGGATCTAGTGAATGCTCAGCATCAATAAATGCTGCTCTTCCGCCTTGTTTTTGAACTTCGGCAATCGCATGCAATGCAAAAGTTGTTTTACCTGAAGACTCTGGTCCATATATTTCAATAATTCTTCCTTTTGGATATCCTCCTACTCCTAAAGCTATATCCAATGAAAGTGATCCACTAGGAACAACTTCTATTTCCACTTTTTCTTGGTCTCCCAATTTCATTATAGCACCTTTACCAAATTGTTTTTCTATATCCGCTAATACTTGTGCTAACGCTTTATCTTTTTCTACATTCTTTCCCATATATTTCTTTCCTTCCTCACAGTACAATAACATTGTATTATAAAGATTTTAGTTTGTCAACACTTTTTCAAACATTTGTTTGTATTTTTAAAATAAAAAAACTAAGCATTATTTTTCTTTAATAAATTGCTTAGCCATCATATAATATTTAATTCCTGAAATTACTGATAATATTGCTGCAATAATTAATAAGAAATCAGCAATATTTAATTTTATCAGTTCAAAAGGCATATTATAAAATAAAGTAAGTGCAAGTCCTACCATAAGAGTAGCTGTCTTAACTTTTGCTATATAAATAGCCCCTACTGCACTACTATTATTTCCAATAAACATTTTAAGTGCATCTACTATTATATCTCTAATAACAATAACAACAGCAATAATTGGACTAATCATTCCATTACATGCAAGTATTATTAATAATGAATTAGTAAGTATTTTATCAGAAATAGCATCTAACATTTTTCCATAATCAGTAACCATTTTATATTTTCTAGCTACATATCCGTCTAAAAAGTCTGTAAGGGATGCTATTATAAATAGAATACCTGCTATTATATATCTAAGTTCTATCAATATATTTCCATTAATTAAATATGTAGGCATATCTATTCCTAAATCGTAAAACGGAAACATTAACAATATAATTATAACTATTGATAAGGCTATTCTTGTCATTGTTATTTTATTTGCTGTGTTCATACTACCTCCTTATTGCATAAGTAATATTATCACTATCAAAATCATTACCACCAATACTACTTACAACAATATAACCAATTATTAAAAGAGCAATAACTCCTATTATATAAAATACATATTTAGGTATTTTCTTATCACTTGTAACTATTGTATAAGGAGATGATACTTTATTTTCATCTTCCTTTTTATTCTTCTTTGCTTCTTCTATATCATCTAATGAAATCTTTGAAGTTACATCAAACATATATTCATTATATTCATCTAATATTTTTTCAGAATCTAACCCTAAATATTTAGCATAATCTCTAATAAAATATTTTAAAAATAATGAATCTTTAAAGTTTTCTGTATTTCCTTCCTCTAAGTTCGTTATTTGACTAGGTCGCATTTTTAAGTCTTCAGCAGCCTCTTCTACCGAGACACCATTTTCTTCCCTTTTATCTTTTAACTTTTGTCCTATTTCTTTCATTATTATCCTCATTTCTACAATAATAATCTTATAAGCCACGTTCTGTACCTGTTAAGGCGACAAACATTTATCTATGATTTTCATCATCCATCCCACAGATTCACTTCTCCTAGGATAGTTCCCCTACCAAAATTTGGGTTTCTCGCTTATGGGGTTTACCGCGTTTCACTTACTTATTTCTAAGTAATTCGTCACTGTGGCACTTTATATTCATAAACCATAGTTTCCCTTAGGTTATAGAATGCCGTGAGTATAAACTCCCTTAGGTTATTTTTTCCCTAAGCATAAACACTACTATCATCTCAGATAGTGCGAGCGTGGACTTTCCTCTACACATTTCTATGCAGCGTTTGTCCAGATATTATTGTTCTTTTCCTAAAATAATTTTTTCAAGTTGTGAAATTCGTCTTAATAAATCAACATTAGTTATCTCTTTTTCTTCGCTCTTAACAGCTTCAATACTTGCTTTCATATTTCTAATTTCTTGTTTAAGTTCTTGATTTTCTGTTACTAGTGCTTTTCTTTCTTTCTCAAGAGCCTTAATAATATTATTATACTCGTTATAATCTCTAATAATAATATCTAAGAATTTATCTACTTCTTGCAATCTATATCCTCTTGTATCTATCTTAAATTCTTTTTCTAATATATCTTGAATTGACAATGCTATTCTATCATTATACATCTATAACACCTCTATTATAATTGTAACTTTTTTATACTATTTTGTCAATTTAAAAAGAAAATTTCTGCCTCTTTCTTTCTCTTTTTAGAACGGCTCTTATTTTAGCACATATAGAATATATTGTCAAATTAAGTATGGCAATCGCTTAAAAATTTAACTAATAATTATTGACATTTAACAAACCCTTGGAATTACTTCAAAAATAAGATTTTCTATATTCTTAAAATCTAACATATATCTAGTTAATTTCCTTTGTAATGGAATTTTTTTACCAAAACTATCATCTAAACTAGCAAGATTAAAAGCTATTTTTCTAAGTAAAGATAAATTTTCAATAGAATTTTCCTTTCTACTTCTAGAATA
>CALVXP010000016.1 GCA_944371525.1 uncultured Bacilli bacterium
GGAACTAATGACGTCATAAATTTTGACGATTTAATATAAGTAGGGTAGCGACTATCCGAAACTGGTCTATGGAGGAAAATAAATTCTTGTGAAGTAGAAAAAACTTACCGTGAGGTAAGTTAGTCAAAATTTATTTTGACTTTTGTTCTTTCTTGTTAGTAATTCAACCAATAGTTTGTTGCTTTTCAAAGTGCTATAACTTATAATCAAAGTAAAAGGAAGTGTGATAAAGTGAACAATAATACTATTGGAAAGTTAATTGCAGAAATTAGAAAAGAAAAAGGTATGACTCAAAAGGAGCTAGCTGAAAAATTAAATATTACAGATAGGGCAGTATCTAAATGGGAAAGAGGAATATGTTGCCCTGATATATCTTTACTAGAAGATTTATCAAAAATATTAGATGTCCCTATTCATAATCTAATAAGTGGTAAAAGAAATAATGAAAAAATAACTGAGGATACTATAACTAAAACTATTAAATATGCAAATGATAGTATTAGAAAAAAGATATTTAGAATAAGTAATAATATTTTAATAGGAATAATTGTTATTTCATTAACATTATTAGTATATTTCAATATAAAGTTACAAATACAATTTAATTGTAAATATAAAACCGATTATTTTCCACTTAATTTAAATAGTTGTTTAGTAAACTTTGATGAAATAAAAAATAATGTAGAAACTATTTTTAATAATCAAGGTATTTATACTGATGAAGATTATAAATATATTGTAAATAGCGTAAAAGAATTTAAAGACAATATTTTAATTGATAAAGATAAAAAATTATTTAAAAAAGAATATTATAGTTATGAAGAAATAATGGATTGTTATAATCGTTTACAAAATTATAATATATATACTAGTTTATATAGAAGTTATATTTATTATAAATTAATAAATTATGATAAAGAAATATTTAATAATTTAGAACAATATTATATTTTAGTTAATGAATATAATAACTCAAAATCAGAATTACAAAAATTTTATATTAATAATAATAATTATACTTATAATTTCTCAAGTACAAAAATTTCTAATAATTTTGTAAACAGTGTATGTAATACATATCAGTTATATAGTATGTTATTAGAAGATATTATAAAAGTAGGTGAAATAAATGAATAAATCTTTTATAAAACTAATTTTGGGAGTGATTGCTACAATTATTTCAATGATTGCCTTTATAAGAAATAGTGAAATAGGACTAAATTCTATAATAGTATTTATAATATATTTTTTATGTTCTATTCCTATATTTATTTTATACATATTAAAAAATAATAAAGTTAAATGGAGATTTGTTTTAACGGGGATAACTTTAGTTATTTTTGCATTGTTTATTTCAATTAATGTAAGTAAATGTGGATTTATTGGTTATAATTTAGAAATTGATAAATCTTCTAGTAATATAGAAGAAAATTACAATAATATCTATTATGATTATGAAACTGTTTATATAGCTTGGGATAGAATATTAGAAAATACCTATTTTATATTTTTATATGTTATATTGTTAATATGTTTTAAAGATTATATTGATAATAAAGAAGGTAGGGAAGATATATTACTTTGTCTATCATTTATATTATGTATAATTATTTATTATAATGCTTTGTTTAATCCTAACTTGCAAAAAATACCTCGTTACTTAGAATATAATTATATAACACAAAATTATTTTATATTTATTATAGAATTTATTTCCTTAATAATTTATAAATATATAAATAAAAAAGAATTATGTAAAATGTAATCATAATTCTTTTTATATTTTTTGTTCAAAATTTATAGTAGCTTGTATTTGCAATTTTGTATCATTAATACTTGCATCGCTTCCAACTTTTGAATCTTGTTCATCATTCATTTGTTCATCTAATCCTTCGTACCATTCAAAATATACTCTTATAGTAAATGGTTCAAATTTATAGTTTTCCGTTTCTTTATCAAAATCTAAAGTACCATTTATAATATTATTTTCTATATTTGTAGTAGTTATTTCATCGCCATCAATATAATCTTTATCTAAAATAGCATATTTTGTAATCATTAAGTCAGGAATATCTTCGTTTAATACTTTTAAATCAATCTTATAATTAAATGATACGCCAACATTAGATGGATCAATATTTACATCAAAGTATCCTTTTGAAGAAGGGGCTATAGTATTGTTTTCAATATTTTGATTTTCTTCAATTACAGGAGTAATATCTAATGTAGATGTTGCACCGTTTGTTATGTCTTCATTATTTAATAATATTTGCCATTTTGCAAACGCTAATTCAACATCTCCAGTAGTATTAGCTACATACCTAGAATAAGTATTGCTCATAAGTCCTAAAGTAAGTGATGATGAAATCAGTAATAATAAAATTTTGAATTTCTTTCCCATAACTCTCTCCTCTCTTATACTTTAATTATACATTTGTTTACATTTTTAAATCAATAAAAAAATGTAAAATTACATAATGTTTTGTAAATAGTGTAAAGTAGAAAAAGACTTTGCATTATATAATATTTAGTGTTATAATTTTTATATACTATATGTTGATAAAAATTGAAGGAGAGTGTATTATGAAGAAGATATTTTTAATTTTAATTTTAACTTTATTATTAACAGGATGTGGAAAAAATGAGGATGAACTTGTAATGGTTACTGAAGCAGGGTTTGCACCATATGAATATTATGAAGGAGGAGAAATAGTTGGAGTAGATATTGATATTGCTAATGAAATTGCTAAAGAATTAGGAAAAAAATTAGTAATAAAAGATATTGCTTTTGATTCAATTGTTAATGAAGTAAAGAGTGGTAAAGCAGATTTTGCTGCAGCAGGAATTAGTTATTCTGATGAAAGAGCAAAAGAAGTAGATTTTACTGTTAATTATGCTACTTCAAAACAAGTAGTAATTGTAACTGAAGATAGTGATATTAGTCTCCCTGAACAAATTAAAGATAAAAAAGTAGCAGTACAACTAGGAAGTATAGCTGATACTTTTGTTACTAAGGAATTTAAGGATGCTACTATTACTCGTCAGAAGAAATATTTAGCCGCTATTCAAGATTTAAAAACAGGTAAAGTAGATTGTGTTGTTATGGATGAACTTCCAGCAGAGGAAATTTTAAAAGAAAATTCTGGTTTAAAGATACTAGAGAAAGAACTTACACAAGATAAATATGGAATGATTGTTAAAAAAGGAAATAAAGAACTCTTAGATAGCATTAATAAAGTATTAAATAGATTAATTTCTGAAGGTAAAATATCAGAATATGTAATAAAACATACAGGAGAATAGAGGTAAAATATGGAAGTATTATTTAATATATGGGGAGCAATTGTTAATTTCTTTCAAAATACATGGGATAGTTTTTATCAAACAATTATTTATGATAATAGATATATATATATATTAGAAGGATTATTTAATACTTTAATTATAGCTCTTTTTGCAGTAATTATTGGTATTGTTATTGGAGTGTTAGTAGCTCTTATTAGAAATAATTATGATAGAAATAATAAGTTTAAATTATTAAATAAAATAGCATGTTTATATGTAAATATAATAAGAGGAACTCCTCAAATATTACAACTTATGATTATTTACTATATAATATTTGGAACTGTAGATATAAATATTGTTTTTGTAGGTATTCTTGCTTTTGGTATAAATTCTGGGGCATATGTTTCTGAAATAATAAGAGCAGGTATTGAATCCATTGACAATGGACAATTAGAAGCAGGTTATTCATTAGGACTTAATTATTCTAAAGTAATGAGATATATTATTTTGCCACAAGCAATAAAAAACATATTACCAGCATTAGGTAATGAATTTATTACTTTACTAAAAGATACTTCTGTAGGAGCTTATATAGGTATTGTTGAATTAACAAAAGCTTCTGATATTATTGCTTCTAGAACTTATGATTACTTTTTCCCACTTATAATAGTTGCTATAATCTATTTGATTTTAACAATCGGATTATCTAAACTAATTAGTATGATGGAAAGGAAGTTAAGTAATGATTACAGTTAAGAATTTAAAAAAGAAGTTTGGAAATAAAATTGTTTTAAAAGGAATTAACTTAAATGTTGAAAAAGGTGAACGAGTAGTAATTATTGGTCCATCTGGATGTGGTAAATCAACTTTGCTTAGATGTATAAATGGTATTGAGAAACTTACAAGTGGTAAAGTAATATTTGAAGGTAAAGATATAAATAGTAAAAATGTTGATATAAATAAAATAAGAGAAAAAATGGGAATGGTATTTCAACAATTTAATTTGTTTCCACATTTAACGATTACTGAAAATATAATATTAGCCCCAGTTAAATTAAAAATAATGACTAAGGAAGATGCAGTAAAAAAGGCAGTAGAATTATTAGAATTAATTGATTTAAAAGATAAAAAAGATATGTATCCTAGTCAATTATCTGGAGGACAAAAACAAAGAATAGCAATTGCAAGAGCATTAATTATGAATCCTGAAGTAATGCTATTTGATGAACCAACTAGTGCACTTGATCCAGAGATGGTTGATGAAGTAAGTAACTTAATGAAGGATTTAGCTAAAAATGGTATGACTATGATAGTAGTTACTCATGAAATGAGTTTTGTTAAAGAATGTGCTAGTAGGGTTATATTTATGGAAGATGGCAATATTGTTGAAGAAGGAACTCCAAAAGATATATTTGAAAATCCTAAATCAGATAGATTAAAAGAGTTTTTATCAAAAGTTAAATGATTATGTCAATTATGTCATTAAAAAGTGTAAAAGTATAAATAAAATACTAAAAATGTGTTATAATCAAATTATAGTAGTGAAGACTACAAGAAGGAGGAAAAAAGTGAGTATAATTAATGTAACTAGTGAAATTAAACCACTAAAAGAAGTCTTAGTACATAGACCAGGAAAAGAATTATTAAATTTAACTCCTGATACATTACAAAGACTATTATTTGATGATATTCCATTTTTGAAAGTTGCTCAAGCTGAACATGATGAATTTGTTCAAATACTTAGAGATAATGGAATAAAAGTATTTTATTTGGAAGATTTAATGGCAGAAACATTAGATTTAAATCCTGAAGTAAAAGAAAAATTCTTAAAACAATTTATTAAAGAAGCAGGTGTAACTACACCTAAATATCGTGATTTATTATTTGAATATTTAATGACCTATGAGGATAATAAAGAATTTGTTTTAAAGACAATGGAAGGTGTTCAAATAAGTGAATTGGATAGAGAAAAAAGAGTAATGGAAAAATCTTTAGTAGATTTAGTTACTGAAGAAACTTCATTTATTGCAGATCCAATGCCTAACTTATATTTTACGAGAGACCCTTTTGCAAGTATTGGAAATGGTATTAGTTTAAATAAAATGTATTCTGTTACTAGATGTAGAGAAACTATATATGCGGAATATATCTTTAATTACCATCCTAAGTTTAAAGGACAAGTTGAAAAATATTTTGATAGATATAATGACTGTCATATTGAAGGCGGAGATGTATTAAATCTAAATGATCATGTTCTTGCAATTGGTATTTCACAAAGAACTGAGGCTGCTGCAATTGATTTAATTGCAAAGAATATATTTAAAAATCCAAATTGTAAAATAGATACAATTTTAGCATTTAATATTCCTAATTCTCGTGCATTTATGCATTTGGATACAGTATTTACTCAAATTGATGTAGATAAGTTTACATATCACCCAGGAATTATGAATACACTTCAAGTATTTGAAATTACTGAAGGAGACGATCCTAATAGTGATGAAGATTTAAATGTTAAAGAAATAAATGATTCTCTTGAAAATATTTTAGAGACTTATTTAGGAAGAGAAATTACATTAATTCCTTGTGCTGGTGGTGACAAAATTTCAGCAGAAAGAGAACAATGGAATGATGGTACTAATACTTTATGTATCGCTCCAGGTGTAGTAGTAGTATATAATAGAAACAATATTACTAATGAAATATTAAGAGAGCATGGTATTAAAGTACTAGAAATGAGTAGTGCAGAACTTTCTCGCGGTAGAGGTGGCCCAAGATGTATGAGTATGCCACTTGTAAGAGAAGATTAGGAGGCTATTATGGTTAATTTATATAAAAAAAATTTTTTAAAACTATTAGATTATAGTAGTGAAGAAATTAGATACTTATTAGATTTATCTATGAAATTTAAAAAAATGAAACATGAAGGAACACCACATCGTTATTTACAAGGAAAGAACATTGTACTATTGTTTGAAAAGACTTCTACAAGAACAAGATGTGCTTTTGAAGTAGCGGGAAGAGATTTAGGTATGGGTGTTACATACTTAGATCCAGGAAGTTCTCAAATGGGTAAAAAAGAAAGTATTGAAGATACTGCTAAAGTATTAGGTAGAATGTATGATGGAATTGAATATAGAGGATATGCTCAAGAAATAGTAGAAACTCTTGCTGAAAATGCTGGAGTACCAGTATGGAATGGATTAACTACTGAATATCATCCAACACAAATGCTTGCGGATATAATGACTATTGAAGAAAACTTTGGACATTTAAAAGGCATTAAATTAGTATATATGGGAGATGCTAGAAATAATGTTGCTAATTCTCTTATGGTAGTATCTGCTAAAATGGGAATTCATTTTACTTGTTGTGGTCCCAAAGATTTATGGCCTAGTCGTGAATTAGTTGATAAATGTAGAGAGATTGCAGAAGAAAGTGGAGCAGTAATTAATTTAACAGATGACCCTATGGAAGCTAGTAAAGATGCAGATGTTTTATACACTGATGTATGGGTATCTATGGGAGAAGATGCTAGTGTATGGGAAGAAAGAATAAAATTATTACAAAAATATCAAATTAATAAAGATATTATGAATAATGCTAAAGAAAGTGCTATTTTCTTACATTGTTTACCTTCTTTTCATGATTTAAAAACAACGATTGGTAAAGAAATATATGATAAATTTGGCTTAAAAGAAATGGAAGTTACTGACGAAGTATTTACTTCTAATCATTCAAAAGTATTTGATGAAGCAGAAAATAGAATGCATACAATAAAGGCAGTAATGTACGCAACAATGAGTGATAGAAATGAGTAAAATAGTAATAGCATTAGGGGGAAATGCTTTAGGCAAAACTCCTTCTGAACAATTAAATTTATTAGAGAAAACAGCCAAAATTATTGTAGATTTAATAAAGAGTGGAAATAAAATAGTTTTAACTCATGGTAATGGACCACAAGTTGGTCAAATTGCTCTTGCGATGGAGTATTCTGCAGGAAGTGAAGTTAAAACACCTTTCATGCCATTTCCTGAGTGTGGAAGTATGAGTCAAGGTTATATTGGTTACCAATTACAACAATGTATACAAGATGAATTAGAAAGGCAAAAAATTAAAAAGAATTGTGTAACAATAATAACACAAGTGCTAGTTGATTCTAAGGATAAAGCATTCCAAAATCCAACCAAACCAATAGGAATGTTTTATACAAAAGATGAAGCCTTAGAAATTGAAAAAGAAAAAGGTTATACTTTTGTAGAAGATTCTGGCCGTGGATATAGGAGAGTAGTACCTTCTCCGATACCTATTGATATAATAGAAAAAGAAGTTATTGAACAACTTGTTAATAGCGATAACATAGTTATTGCTGCTGGAGGAGGAGGTATTCCTGTTATTAAAGATGATTATGTAAAATTACTTGAAGGAGTGGAAGCAGTAATTGATAAAGATCGTACAGGCGCTCTTCTTGCTAAAGAAATAGGTGCAGATATATTACTTATATTAACTGCGGTGGATAAAGTATATATTAATTACAATAAAGAAAATCAAGAAGGCCTTTCAGAATTAACTATTGAAGAAGCACAAAAATTTATTGAAGAAGGTCAATTTGCTAAAGGAAGTATGCTTCCTAAAGTAGAAGCTTGTATTGATTTTGTTAGTAAAAGTAATGATAAAATTGCTATTATTACCTCTTTGGAAGAAGCAAGTAGTGCTTTAACTGGAAAAAATGGTACTGTAATAAGAGGAGGAAAATAAAGTGGCAAAGAAAAAATCAAAATTTATGTTATCAGCATTTACAATTATAATTATTTTAATTGCTGGTCTAGGAGTTCTTTCACATCTACTTCCTGATGCACAATTTGTTGGTGACGAAATTGTTAATGGTAGTGGTACGGTTGGTGCTAAATTATCAGAAATATTGTTATCACCAATTTTAGGTTTTCAAAATGCTGTAGATGTATGTGTATTTGTATTAATTTTAGGAGGATTTTTGGCTATTGTAACTAAAACAGGTGCTTTAGAAACAGGTATTAAAGTTTTAGTAAAAAAATTGAAAGGTAATGAATTAATTTTAATCCCAATTCTTATGTTAATATTTTCAATAGGTGGAACAACTTATGGAATGTTAGAAGAAACTGTAGGATTTTATGCATTACTTTCTGCGACTATGGTAGCAGCAGGAATGGATACAATTGTTGCATCAGCTGTTGTATTATTAGGAGCAGGATCTGGAGTATTAGGTTCTACAATTAATCCATTTGCAGTAGGAGCTGCAGTATCTGCACTTCCTGAAGGGACTGCAGTTAATCAAGGTTTAATCATATTAATAGGAGTATTTTTGTGGTTATCTACTTTAATTATTTCTATTATATTTGTTATGAATTATGCTAAGAAAGTAAAAGCAGATAAAGGTTCAACTTTCTTATCACTTCGTGAACAGAAAATGATGGAAAAGAAATATGGTAAAGAAGAAACCGAAGAAGAAAAGAAGGAAGTAAAATTAACAGGAAAACAAAAGTTTACATTAATTTTATTTGCTTTAACTTTCCTTGTAATGATTATTGGATTTGTTCCTTGGGGTGATTTTAATGTAACAATTTTTGAAGATACAACAGGTTGGTTAACAGGTTCACCACTTGGTAGTTGGTATTTCTTTGAATCAGCATTATGGTTCTTAATTATGGCAGTAATAATTGGTATTATTAATAGAATGCATGAAAAAGATATTGTAGATACATTTATTGATGGTGCAAATGATATGGTTGGAGTTATCTTAGTAATTGCTGTAGCTCGCGGTGCCAGTGTACTTATGCAAACTACATATTTAGATAATTACATTATTTATAATGCTTCAAATATATTAAAGAATGTTCCAGAATTAGTATTTACACCACTTAACTATTTACTTCATATAGTTTTATCTATATTAGTACCATCATCATCAGGACTAGCTACATTATCTACACCAATAATTGGACCGTTAGCAGGTCAATTAGGTTATAGTGTAGAAGTAGCAGTTATGAGTATGGTATCTGCTAATGGACTTGTAAATTTAATTACACCAACATGTGGTGCTATTATGGGTGGACTAGCTCTTGCCAAAGTAGAATATTCTACATGGTTTAAATGGGCATTTAAAGTAGTATTTACAATAGCATTAATTAATATATTAGTACTTACTGTATTTACAATAATATTATAAAGAATGGATTTTCCATTCTTTTTTCTTTTATTTAATTATATCTATGTTATAATTAATAAGAAGGAGTATTAATATGAAAAAAGAAATTAACAAACAAAGAACAAATTATTTAACATGGGACGAATTTTTTATGGGAGTATCTAAATTATCTGCAATGAGGAGTAAAGATCCATCTACTCAAGTAGGAGCGTGCATAGTAGGATCTGATAATAGAATTTTATCTATTGGATATAATGGAACACCAAATGGAATGGAAGATAAAGACTTTCCATGGGATAGGGAAGGAAATCCTCTTGAAACTAAATATTTATATGTATGTCATGCTGAAATGAACGCCTTATTAAATTATAGAGGAAGCAGAAAAGAATTGGAAGGAGCAAAAATATATGTTGATTTATTTCCTTGTAATGAATGTGCTAAATTAATTATTCAATCAGGAATAAAAGAAGTAATTTATGTTTGCGATAAATATGCCAATACAGAAAGTGTTATTGCTTCTAAAAAAATGTTTGATACAGTAGGTGTGATATATAGGCAAATAGAATTTGATAAAAATGAAATAATAATAAATTTAAAATAGAAAAAGTATTGAAATAGTTAATACTATTTTGTATAATAAAATTGTAATTTGCAAATAGGAAAGGTGAAAAAATGAATACATATAAAGTTACAGTACATAGTGAAAAAGAAACAATAGAATTAGCACAAAATATAGAATCAGAGAAATTTCCTAATATGGTTATTTGTTTAAATGGAGATTTAGGCAGTGGTAAAACAGTATTTGCTAAAGGATTTGCACATGCGATGGCAATTAATGATGTTACTTCTCCAACTTTTAATATAATAAAAGAATATAATGGTGAATTACCTCTTTATCATATGGATGTATATAGAGTAGAAAATAATGTTGAGAATTTAGGATTAAATGAGTACTTTGATAAGGGTGGAGTTTCTATTATTGAATGGGCTGATATGATTGAAAATTATTTACCGAAAGAAAGATTAGAAATAGAATTTAAAATAGTTGATGAAAACACAAGAATATTATTAATTACTGCATATGGTGAAAAATACATAAATATATGTGAGAGTGTATTATGATAACTTTATTTATAGATACATCTTTTAGTGATGTATCTATTGCTATAGTAAAAGAAGAAAAAGTAATAAGCAAAATAATAAAAAATATTCCAAATGAGCATTCAGTATATGCTGTAAAATTTGTAAATGATGTGTTAGAAACTATTGGAATGAAACCAAATGATATAGATAATATTATGGTAGTAAATGGTCCTGGTTCCTTTACTGGAATAAGGATTGGGTTAACAATTGCTAAGATTTATGGATATCTATTAAAAAAAGATATAATTACAGTATCATCATTAAGAGCAATGGCGCTTAGTAGTAATGCTAAAATAGTTATTCCTATAATAGATGCTCATCATGATAATTATTATTATGGAGTATATGATATGTTTGATAATGTTATATTAAAAGATAATTTTAATACTAAAGAACAATTATTAAAACAAATAAATAAATATAAAGATGCTGATATTGTAAGTAATGAAGTAGTAAATGATAAAGATATAAAGGCTCGTAAAATAGATTATGATATTGTAAATATAGTTAATCATTATAAATATGAATTACCAGTTAATCCTCATTTAGTTGTTCCAAATTATTTAAAATTACCACAAGCATTAGAGGAAAATAAATGATTAGGGAAATAGATAAAATAGAAGAAAATCCATTTTCTAAATATTTAGAATATTATATAAATGATAAAAAAATAGGTTATTTAAGATATGCACTTATATATGATCGAATGGAAATAGAAGATTTATTTGTGGAAGAAGAATATAGAAATCAAAAGATTGGATCTAAATTAATGAGTTATTTAGTTAGTGTTGCAATAGATTATCATGTTGTAAATATTACCTTAGAAGTTAGAATAAGCAATGAGGTAGCAAGAAGATTATATAAAAACTTTGGTTTTAGAGAGGTTGCTTTAAGGAAATTTTATTATGGTGATGAAGATGGTATTTTAATGGAAAAGCAGGTGATGTAATGAAAGATGTAGTATGTTTAGCAATAGAAACTAGTTGTGATGAAACAAGTATGAGTATTATAAAAAATGGTAGCGAGGAAATAGCTACTGTTGTATTTACCCAAATTGATATTCATAAAAAATTTGGAGGAGTAGTTCCTGAAATAGCAAGTAGAAGTCATATTGAAAGTATTACAATTGTACTTGATGAATTGTTTGAAAAATCGAAGATGAATATAGATGATATTGATATAATTGGTGTTACTTATGGACCAGGACTTATTGGATCGTTATTAATAGGATTACAAGCTGCAAAAACTATTGCGATGATTACTGGTAAACCATTAATACCAGTTCATCATATTGCAGGTCATATATATGCAAATAATTTAGAAAATAGATTACAGTTTCCTCTAATAGCATTAGTAGTAAGTGGGGGACATACAGAACTTATATATATGAAAGAAGATTATTCATTTGAAAGAATTGGTGGAACTCTTGATGATGCCGTAGGGGAAGCTTATGATAAAGTTGCTAAAATATTAGGTTTAGATTATCCTGGTGGACCTTTAGTAGATGCCTTATCTATAAAAGGAAAAGATACATATGATTTACCTTATCCACTAGATGATAAATCTTATAATTTTAGTTTTAGTGGAATTAAAAGTGCTGTAGTAAATATTGTTCATAATGAAAAACAAAGAAAAAATGAAATTAGAGTAGAGGATATGTGTGCTTCTTTTCAAAATAGAGTAGTAGAAGTTATTACTAAAAAGACAATGAGAGCACTTAAAGAATATAAAGTAAAGAATTTAATAATTGCCGGAGGAGTGGCTGCTAATAATGGGCTTAGAAATAAGTTTGCTACTTTATGTAAAGAAGAAAAAATAAATTTATCTATTCCTAAAATAAAATATTGCACTGATAACGCGGCTATGATTGGAGCTGCAGCATATTATGCATATAAAAAAGGAATAGTAGCAGATTTAGAATTAAATGCTATGGCAACAGATACATTATATAAATATTAATATATAATGTTTTTTTTTGTATAAATTTAATAATTTTTGAAAAAAATAATAAAAAAGGGTTGCACTAACTTAGAAAATGGTGTATACTAAAGAAGTCTTAAGCAAAAGAAATGCCTAATTAGCTCAGTCGGTAGAGCACTCGGCTGTTAACCGATAGGTCGTAGGTTCGAGTCCTACATTAGGCGCCATTAAGACATTAACTCCTTTATAGGAGTTTTTTCTTTTGTTTATATCTATTAAATATTCTTTTTTTTTGATATAATTATTATTGTTAGAAAGATGTGATGATATGAAAAAAGTAGTTTTAGTAGATGGTAATAATTTATTATTTAGAAGTTATTATGCAACTGCATATTCAGGAAATTTCATGAGAAATGCTGATGGATTTCCTACTAATGGATTATATGGCTTTGTTAATATGATAAATAAAATAATTAATGAAGAAAATCCTGAATATATGATAGTTGCCTTTGATATAGGAAAAACTTTTAGACATGAGAAATATAGTGAGTATAAGGGTGGGAGAGATGAGACTCCAAATGATTTGAAAATACAGTTTCCTTATGCAAAAAAAATACTTAGTGCTATGGGGATAATGTATTTAGAAAAAGAAGGATATGAAGCAGATGATATAATAGGTACAATTGCTAAAGAAGTAGATATTAATGATGACTTTGTAGGTCTTATCGTAAGTAGTGATAAGGACTTATTACAATTAATATCAAATGATGTTGAAGTGAAGCTATTAAAAACTAAAGATTATATTAGGATGAATCGTGATGTATTTTTTGAAACTTACGGAATAGAACCAATTAGAATGATTGATTTAAAAGGATTAATGGGAGACTCTTCTGATAACATTCCTGGAGTTAAAGGAATTGGTGAAAAAACTGCGCTTAAATTATTGCAAGAATATGGTACTATTGAAAATTTATATGATAATATTGATAAATTAAAAGGGGCTACTAAAGTAAAACTTGAAAGTGGTAAGAAAAGTGCTTTTGATAGTAAAGAAATAGCTACTATTTACAGAGATGTTCCATTAGATATAAAATTAGAAGATACTAAATATGTTAAAAAAACATCTCCTGAACTAATAGAAATATATAATTATTTAGGTTTTTATTCATTCTTAAAAAAAATAGATTTACCTAAAAAAGATAATAAGAAAATAGAAGTTAATATAATTAACGATATAAGTGAAATAAAGATTGATAAACCAGTCGCAGTTTATTTAGATATAGATAATGATAACTATCATAATGCTAATATTATTGGAATGGGTGTATATAATGAAGAAGTATCTATGTATATACCATTTAATATATTGAAGGAAAATCCTGTATTTTTAACTAATATTGATAAATATACTTATGATATAAAGAAATTATATGTAAGTTTAAAAGAACATAATATTAAAGTTGATAAATTAGTATTTGATACAATGATTAGTGCATATATACTTAATTATAATTTAAAAGATGATATAGCATATTTAGCTAATGAACTTGAGTATGATATTCCATTTGTTGATAAGAAAGATGCTTATAATATTGAACTTGAATTTAATATAATTGCAGAAAGAAGTATAATGAAAGCTAAATTTATTTATGAAACAAGAGCTAAATTTATAAGTGATATGGAAAGAGAAGAGGTAACTTTTTTGTATAATGAAATAGAACTTCCTCTTACAATGACACTTGGTAATATGGAAATAGAAGGAATAAGAGTAGATAAGAATATTTTATTAGATATGAAAGAAGATATAAGAACAAAGTTAGATTCGTTAACAGAAAATATATATAATTTAGCAGGGTGTGAATTTAATATATCATCTCCTAAACAACTTGGAGAAATTTTATTTGAAAAATTAAATCTACCTTATGGCAAGAAGAAAAAAACAGGGTATTCAACTGATGTTAGTGTTTTAAATAAATTAAAAGGAGATTATCCAATTGTAGATTTAATACTTGAACATAGATCATTATCTAAATTAAATAGTACTTATGTTGAAGGCATATTAAATGCAGTAAGTGAAGATGGAAAAATTCATACAATATATACGCAAGCATTAACTAGGACAGGAAGACTTTCATCAATTGAACCTAATTTACAAAATATACCAGTAAGAAATGAATATGGAAGATTAATTAGAAAAGCATTTATACCGGAAGAAAATAGTGAAATAATGTCATCTGATTATTCTCAGATAGAACTTAGAATATTTGCTCATTTATCTAAAAATGAGAAGTTAATTGAAGCATTTAATAATAATATGGATATACATACTAAAACTGCTATGGATATATTTCATGTACCTATGGAAGAAGTTACTAAAGATATGCGAAGGCATGCTAAAGCAGTTAATTTTGGAATATTATATGGAATAAGTAGTTTTGGACTTGCAGAAGACTTGGGTATTCCTGTAAGTGAAGCTAAAAGATTTATGGATAAATATTTTGAAGTATACCCTGGTATAAAAGATTTTATGAATAAGTTAATTGAAGAAGCTACAACAAAAGGCTACGCTGTAACTTTAATGAATAGAAAAAGAGTTATTGAAGAATTAACTAATTCTAATTATATAATTAAAAGTATGGGGCAAAGAATGGCGCTTAATACACCAATTCAAGGAAGTAGTGCTGATATATTAAAGAAAGCAATGGTTGAAATTGAAAGAGAATTTAAGAAATTAAATTTAAAAAGTAAAATGTTATTACAAGTACACGATGAACTTATTTTTAATGTTTTAAATGATGAAAAAGAAACTGTTACAAATGTCGTTACAAATATTATGGAAAATACATATAAGATAAGTGTACCACTAGTAGTAGATGTTAATTTTGGTATAAATTGGTATGAAGCAAAATAGGGGTGATTTAATGGATAAAATAACTAGAACATTATTAGTAAGTATTATTGTTAATATAGGATTAGTTATAAGTAAGTTAATAATAGGTTTTTTAGGTAGTTCTAAAGCTTTAATAGCTAACGGTATTCATTCTTTAACAGATATGATAACAGATATAATAGCAATTGTAGGTAACAATTTATCTAGAAAACCTGCTGATACTAGACACCCTTATGGTTATGGTCAAATAGAGTATGTTACTAATATTATTATGGGATTAACTATTTTAATATTGGGAGTTACCCAAATATTTAGTGCTTTTTCTAGTAACATTGATATGCCTAGTAATATAATAATTTATGTTAGTGCCATAGCGATGGTGGTAAAATATATTTTATCTAGATATATAACACTTAAAGGCAAAAAATATAAAAGTGGTTTGTTAATAGTATCGGGATTTGAATCTAAAGCTGATGCTTTAACTACTTTATTTGTAATTATATCTGCTCTATTATCAAAATTAACTGTGTATAATGAATTATATAAATATTCTGATAATGTTTGTACATTCATAATAGGATTATATATTTCTTATGTGTCTTTAAAAATATTAAAAGAAAATGCTTTTGATTTAATTGATAAAGTTGAAGATAATCAAGAATTAATAAATAAAATAAAAAAGAAAATACTTAAGAATGTTGAAATAAAGGATGTAACTAGTTTATCTTTAATTAAGTATGGAACTTATTATACTGCTAATGTAGAAATTGCTCTTAATAAAAATACTAGACTAAAAGATATTGAAGAGATAAATAAAAAATTAGAAAAACAATTAGTAAATAGAAGAACTAGAATATCATATTTAGTACTTAGTACTAAAGTATATGAAGGAAGTGAATAGTATGCCAGAACTACCAGAAGTAGAAACAGTAAAAGAAACACTTAAATTAAAATTAATAGGAAAAAAGATAAAAGATATTAAGGTATATTATGATGGTATAATTGCATATCCAGAAGTAAAAGAATTTTCTAAACAAATAAAAAATTTACCTATTAAAGATGTAAAAAGAAGAGGTAAATGGTTAATGTTTGATTTAGATAAATATTATTTATTATCACATTTAAGAATGGAAGGAAAATACTTTTTTAAGAATAAAGAAGATAAATTAGATAATCATGAACATGTAGTTTTTATATTGGATGATGATGAAGAATTAAGATATAGGGATACTAGAAAATTTGGTAAAATGTATTTAATTAAAAAAGAAGATATTAATAGTATTGGACCCATTAAAGATTTAGGATTAGAACCGTGGGATAATAGTTTAACTAAAGAATATCTTAGAGATAAATATAAAAATAAAAAGTTACCAATAAAGACAGTATTACTTGATCAAAGTATTATTGTAGGTATTGGTAATATTTATGCTGATGAAATATTATTTTTATCTAAGTTAAATCCTTTAATTAAGTGTTGTGATTTAAATGATAATGATTTAGATAATATAATTAAATATACAAAAGAAGTATTAGAGAAAGCAATTAAACTAGGGGGAACTACAATTAGAACTTATACTTCTGTTGATGGTGTTCATGGTAGATTTCAAAATGAATTATTAATTCATGGAAAAGATAAGGAAGTATGTCCTAATTGTGGACAACCAGTAGAAAAAATAAGAGTAGGGGGAAGAGGTACTTACTATTGTATTAATTGCCAAAAGGATAATTATGAAAATTAATTATTTGATAGATAAGCATATTGAAAAATTATATCGATATGGATATACAGACTTTTTATTACCAAATGAATTTTTACAAGTAAAAAATAAATTAAAAAAAACAGAGTATAATATTTATAAACCATATATTGATAGTGAGAAAGTACTACTTTATAAAAAGGTAAAACCAGAAATAGTATTATACAAGATTATTTGTAGCGAACCTTTAAGACATCAAGATATATTAGGGACTTTATTTTCTCTTAATTTAAGTATATATGTATATGGAGATATAATTATAGATGGTAATAATTATTATTTATTTGTATTACCTACTATAACTAATTATTTAGAAAGTAATTTAACAAGTATAAAAAATATTCCTATAACTTTAAAAAGGGAAGATTTATCTATTATAGAAAATTATCAAAGGGAATATCAAGAATATGAAATAATAGTAACTAGTCTTAGAATAGATGCAGTAATTTCAAGGATAACAGGAATATCAAGGACAATGGTTATTTCTAAAATAAAAAATAAAGAAGTATATTTAAATTATGAAATTTTAACTAATAATTCATATGTTTTAAAAGAAAATGATATTTTTAGTATTAGAAAATACGGAAAATATAAATATAATAAAGTAATTAAAAATACCAAAAAAGATAATTTAATAATAAGTTATTATAAATATTAATAAATTAGCATTTATTAATATTTTTTTCGGATTTTTAAATACTGTGTTATAATTATAATAGAAGGAGTGTAGGAGATGTTAAAAAGGAGTAAAAAAATATTATTATTAGTTTTTGGAGTGTTATTATTGGGTGGATGTAAGGCTAAGTTTGAAACAAATATGTCTATAAATCAAGATAAATCAATGAATTTGAAAATTATTGAAGGCTTTGATGATGAACTTATAAATGCAATGATGTCGATGAATGAATCTTCTAGCTTAGAAGAAATAGAAGAAGTGAAAGAATATACAGATGAGGAACAAAGAAAATTTTTGCAAGAAAATCTATTTAAAAGTGATGAAGCTTTTACATCTGTTGAAGCAGAAGGTTTTATAGTAGAAGAATATCAAGATGATACTTATATGGGATATATGGTAACTAAGAATATTGAAAATATTGATAATTATGTTGGAGATAATACTAATTTTTCTTTATCTGATTATGAAGATTTTGATAGTAAAAAAATATTTACTAAAGATGGTAATGTATATAAAGGAAGAATATTATTTGAAAATGCAGAAAACGAAGAGGCTGCCGAAACATATAATATAGATTTTGAATATGTATTTACTTTAACTTTACCAAATAAAGTTATATCAAGTAATGCTACAACAGTTTCAG
Organism: uncultured Bacilli bacterium; assembly: GCA_944371525.1. Taxonomy (GTDB): domain Bacteria; phylum Bacillota_I; class Bacilli_A; order RF39; family UBA660; genus CALVVX01. The sequence continues at coordinate 18,502 of CALVXP010000016.1, forward strand.
AAGATGGTAAAACTTTAACTTGGAATTTAGTAAATAATAATATTAGTGCAATTGAGTTTGAATTTGAGTTTCCATCGTTTTTAGCAATGATAAAAGATAACATGTTTATAGTAGCAGGAATTGCAATTGTAATTATTCTTATAATAGTAGTTGTAATAACTTTAATTATTACTAAGTCTAAAAAAAACAATAAAAACATCAGAAATGAGAGTAGTGTTGTAGATGAACAACATTCAGTTGTAAGTCCACAATCAGAAATACAACCGATAATGTCACAAGACTCAGTTGTAAGTCCACAATCAGAAATACAACCAATAATGCCGCAAGACTCAATTGTAAGTCCACAATCAGAAATACAACCGATAATGTCACAAGATTCAATTGTAAGTCCACAACCAGAAATACCTCAAGAGGTGATGGCAAATGTACAATCTAGTGTGCATCCTGTTCCACAGGATCCAGTTATAATTTCTGATTTAGATGTGCAATCGATGTCAACAGAGCAACAATCAGCAAATTATAATCATTTATTTCCACAAGATATTGTTCCACCAAAGGATTATGAATAAAAAAACAGATATTGAATGAAATGCACCCCTTAGAGTAGACAATAATAAAAAAATCATTTCAATTTCTTTTGTGATAAAATACACTTCCGAAAG
>CALVXP010000017.1 GCA_944371525.1 uncultured Bacilli bacterium
AAATATAAACATTTGTTTGTCAATGTTTTTGATAAACAAACAATACAAAAATCGAACTTTCCTTATAAATAAAAAAATGTTACTAAATAATATAAAACTTTTCTCCATTATTATTTTTAAACTTTAATATATTATTTACTATTTCTGTTTCATTATCTATTTTATCTTTAGGAATACTATTATAAATGTTTATTAAATCTTTAAGCACTTTATCATATGTATTAGAAAGATTTATATCATTATTTATAATTAATAATATATTATATAATCTCTTAAACTTAATCTTTGAATTAACAGAATCTATTATAGGACTTTCTAATACTGCTATTTTCTTTAATTTATCAATTGGGATATCTTTATATTCACTTTTTATATCATCACATACTTCGTTTATTCGATCTTCTATTTTTAAATTACCATTATATTTATATTCCATTTTATTTACCTCTACCTTTTTTCTTTTTTATTGTTTCATATGATTCCATTAAAGATATATCATTTTCTCCATATATTAAGTCATCTAAATACCAATTTAATATATTTGCAAATATACTATTAAGTCCTCTTACTCCTTTATCTAATTTTACTGCTTCTTCTGCTACTGACTCTATAAATGGTGAATATGGTGAAGTTACTACATTTTTACCATGAATAGAACATGATACTATAAAATTACTTAAAGGACTTATTTTAGAATTATTTAAAATACTTATATAATCTTCTTTTGTATATTTTGGCATATAATGATATATTCCAATTCTACCTAATAATTCACTTTCATATCCTTTACTAATTGCATCTTTTATATCTTCATCTGTATAATTCATATCATACTCTGTTATATCTTGGAAAGCGCCCGCTAAAATAAATGTTAATTTTGATGTATTAAAGGTAGTTGGTCCACCTTTCGTATCTAATTGCACTTCTCTTCCTTCTAAGTATGATAATAATTCTTGTTGTAGTGCTCTTTTAAATTCTTCATCATGAGAGTCTTCCTTTGTTCTTATTTTATCAAATTCATCTAATATAATAATTCCCTCTTGGGCTTTCTCTACATCACCATTTGCAACATTTATTAATTTTGTAAAAATACTTTGTAAATCTAATCCTTTATATCCTGCTTGAGTATAACCTGCGGATAATGAAACACTTGTAAAAGGTACATTAAATTCTTTTGCTAAATCACTAACAATAGCAGTTTTTCCTCCACCAGTTGAAGATATTAATAAAATAGTACTAATATTATCTCTTACAGTTTTACTATCTTTTATTTCTTTTATAACTCTTCTTCCATGATAAATATTATTAGCAAGCATTCTAACTGTTTGTTCTCTTGATATATATTTACTATTAAGATCTTTTACTAATGATTTTAGTTTTTCTACTTCTTCATTTACTTTTGGTTTAGCAATAACATCATTTTGTAATACTTCTTTATCCTTTTTATCTGAAGATTCAATTGTATCAATAGTTTCTAGAGTTAAATATAGTTCACTTAATTTTGTTTTTACATGTTTAATATAATTTAAGTAACCTTCTTTTTGGGATTGTTCATACAATTTTTCATATATAATTTTTGATTGCTCAAATAATTTTCTTGCTTCTATATAATTTTGTTTATTTTTTAATAAATCATCTATACTTTTAATCTCCATAGTTAAATAAATCTGGCCTAAATTAGTCATTGCATCAGGATTATTTAATTGTGATGATTTTTGAAATAAACTTTTGGCTTTTTCTAGATTCTTTTCTACACCTTCTCCATCAGAATATCTACGCCCTAGTTCATTCATTGCTTTATCATCATTTTGTTTGACAAGTTCTTCTAATTCTTCTATTGATTTATCTTTATAATAGCTTATTTTATCATTATTATTTTTTCGTGCTTCTTCAATACTTGCTTTTATTTTACTTAGTTTTTCTTGAGCTACTTTATTACCTTTTGTTGCGGCTTTTTCATACAATTCTTTGGCTTTACTATAATCTTTAGGAACTCCTTCTCCATTCTCGTACATATACCCTAAATTATACATTGCACTAGTATTTCCTAAATTTGCGGCTTTTTCAAATAATTCTTTGGCTTTGCCATAATCTTGAGAAACCCCTTCTCCATGCTGATACATATACCCTAAATTATTTATTTCTCTAGCATTTCTTAAATTTTCGGCTTTTTCATATAATTCTTTGGCTTTTTCATAATCTTGAGGGACTCCTTCTCCATGTTCATACATATATCCTAATTTATTCATCGCACTAGTATCTCCTAAATTTGCGGCTTTTTCATACAATTCTTTGGCTTTTTCATAATCTTGAGGGACTCCAAATTCATGCTCGTATATATATCCTAAAATATTCATCGCTCTAGCATCTCCTAAATTTACGGCTTCTTCAAACAATTCTTTGGCTTTTTCATAATTTTCTAATAATCCCTTTTGACCATATAGGTAATAATGTCCCAATTCATACATCGCATCAGCATCACCTTGTTTAACTAATTCTTCTAATCTTTTTATTTCTTCATCCATTGTATACACCTCTATTTATTAATATTTTATAATATTTTTAATAATTAATCAACTTATAAAAATTAAAACTCTTGGAATGTATCCAAAAGTTTTAATCTTAACTATTTTTTACTTTTTCTTTAATTTCTGCTAATAACATTGGAATATCATCAGTTTTAGTTCCACCACCTTGAGCGTAGTTTTTATTGCCTCCACCGTTACCAGAACATTTAATTGCTAAATCTTTAATAATAGAGCCGCAATTAATATTATCATTATTTACCACACTCTTACAAATAAAGTTTGCATTATTACTACCAACATTAGCAAGAAGTACAAATGAATTAGATACTTTATTACTAATTGCATCAACTACTTGTTTTAAAACAGGAACTTCATAGTTTTCAGTAATAGCAATAATTATATTCATGCCATTTACTTCTTCTTTACTATCAATAAATGCATCAATGTTACTTACTGATTTCTCTGCTTTTTTAGTCATATATTCTTTTTCAAGATTTTTAACTCCTAATTTTAAGTTTTCTATTTCTTCTTTATTTTGAACTATATCTTTATAACTATGTGGAGCATCATTATTAATATTAAAATTAAAGTTTAAAGTAATTCCTACCTCTTCTGCTTCTGTTACTATTTTCTTTGCTTTTTCAAGTAACTTCATCATTTCTTCATTATATGGTTTAATTGCCTCAAATAACATTCTTTCAATATTAGTATCAGTAGTAGCCTCTATTCTAAAAGTATCTGCTCCTTTATTTTCAACACTTATAATTGCAAATCTTTTTAACTCACTAGTATTTTTAACATGAGTACCACCACATAATTCAATAGAGTTTCCCATAGTAACTACTCTTACAATATCCCCATATTTATCTTCAAATAAAGCCATCGCTCCTTTTTGCTTTGCTTCATCTAGCTTCATATATTCAATTGTAACAGGACTAGATGCTTCTATTTTTTCATTTACCATTGACTCTAATTTAATAATTAATTCATCACTTAATCTTCCGTGATAAGTAAAATCTAATCTAAAACTATTTTCATCTACTTTACTTCCTGCTTGAAGAACATTGTTACCAAGAAGTTCTTGTAAAGACTTATGAAGTAAATGAACACCACTATGATTTTTTTCTATTGCTTCTCTTTTTTCTTCAAGAACATGAGTAAGTATTTCTTCTCCCTTAGATACTGTTCCTTCTAATATATGAACATATAATAAATGTTGTTTATTTGGAGCCTTAATTACATCTAATACTTCAGCTTTAAAGTTATCACTCTTTAAGTAACCTGTATCTGCTACTTGTCCACCACTTTCTGCATAAAATGGATTTTCTTCTAATATTAAGTATCCTTCATCACTTAAACTATCAACGAATTCATTATCTTTCATAATAGCTAATACTTTTGTTTTTAAACCTAGTTTTTCGTATCCTACAAATTTACTTTCTTCTGTATAATTAATTAATGCTTCATTTTGTAAATTCATACTAGATTCTACTTTACGACTACTTCTTGCCATTTCTTTTTGAGCAGCCATATATTTTTCAAATCCTTGTTCATCTACTGTAAATCCTCTTTCCATTGCACATTCTTTAGTTAAATCAATTGGAAATCCATAAGTATCATATAATTTAAATGCATCTTCACCACTTATTACTTTATCATTATTAGTATTAAATATTTCTTCTAATCTTTTTTCTCCAGAAATAAGAGTCTTTTGAAATAATTCTTCTTCCTTAGTAACTAACTCTTTTATTCTTTCTTTATTACTATTAAGTTCTGGATATACTGTTACATATTTATTTATAACTACATCTACTAAATCAGCCATAAATGAATGACTTATGCCTAATTTTTTACCCATTCTAACAGCTCTTCTAAGTAGTCTTCTAAGAACATATCCTCTTCCATAATTTTCAAAAGTAGCTCCATCAGATATTGCAAAAACTAAAGTACGAACATGGTCTGCAATTACTTTAAATTCCATTTGTCCAGTATATGTTATTTGTGATAATTCACTAATAGCGTTCATTATAGGCATAAATAAATCTGTTTCATAATTAGTTTCAGTTTCTTGCATAATACAAGCCATTCTCTCTACACCCATACCTGTATCAATGTTTTTACTAGGAAGTTCTTCATATTCACTTCTAGGAACACCTGCTTTAGCATTAAATTGACTAAATACATTATTCCATATTTCTATATATCTATCATTTTCTATTTCTTCTTGAAGTAACTTAATACCTAATTTTTTAGGATCATATTTTTCTCCTCTATCATAAAAAATTTCACTATCTGGTCCTGAAGGTCCTTCTCCTATTTCCCAATAATTACCTTCTAATTTAATTATATGTGATGGATGGATACCTAAACTTGCCCATAAGTTATTTGCTTCTATATCATCTGGATATACTGTTACATATAATTTATCTATATCAAAGCCAAAATATTCAGGGCTAGTTAAAAGTTCAAAAGCCATAGTTAGTGCTTCTTTTTTAAAATAGTCTCCAATAGAGAAATTACCTAACATTTGGAAGAAAGTATGATGTCTTGCTGTCTTTCCTACTTCTTCTATATCTCCTGTTCTAATACATTTTTGACAACTAACAAGTCTTCTATTACTAGGTACTTCTGTTCCATCAAAATATTTTTTTAATGGTGTTACACCAGCATTTATCCATAATATTGATGGATCATTATGAGGTATTAATGATGCACTTTCTACTTCAGTATGACCATTTTTTTTAAAATAATCTATATAAGTTCTAATTATTTCTTCACTATTCATTCTCTTCATTATCTTCCACATCCTTTATTATTTCATTAAGTCTTTCTTTATATTCTAAGGTAGTACCATTATTAAATATGTAATAATCAGCGTATCCAATTGGACCACCTTTAGCAATATTTTCTATTTCTGATATATCTCTATTATTTGCTTCTATATTAGTAAGAGGTCTTATTTTTCTTATATTAAGTCTATCATATCTAATTTTTTTATCTACTACTATACTAATTATTTTTAGTTTATCCCCAAGTTCATCTTTTAATACTTTTACTTCGTCCCAAGAATATACTCCATCTAAAACTACATCGTTATCAATTGATAATTCTTTTATTCTAGGTAATAGTACTATTGCAAATGCTGCCATACCCAATTCTTTTCTTAAGTTTTCTCTTACCATTTTTTCATTTTCCGGATTGACTTCAAGACTTAGTTCTTTTAGTTTTTCCATAGTAACGCCACCAAAATACACCTTTTTATATCCTAATTCTTCTAAATAATCTGATGCAATAGATTTACCACTACCACACATTCCTACAATTGCAAATATTTTCTTTTTCATATTTTCCCTCCTTTTAACTAAAAAAAGATTATATATATAGGAACGAATAATCGTGGTACCATCCTATTTCATATATAATCTATATACCTTTATAATTGTTAACGAAATTACCCGGTGAGTATTAATCACACTAAAAAGTAGCTTTCAGTTAAATTATTTATCTAATTTCCACCAACATAGATTCTCTATATAATAATATTTAACTTACTTATCTTTTATATGTTTTCTCAAGTTCTACTTAATTTTACCATAAGTAATCATTAATTTCAATAATTATATTTTAAAATATTAATAAATAAAAGAAAGAATAACTACTTAATAGTTATCCTTATTTTAATTTTAGTAGTCTTTGGTGTATATGTTGCTTTTAATTCATCACCAGTAACTTCAATTTCTACTTCATGATCTCCTTCACCATATTCTGATAAGTCTACTATTGCTTTAATATTAGAAGCATCAATAGAATCTATTACTTCTTGAGTTCCTTTTACTATTACTGATATCTTACTTGAATTTTCCCCTAAAGCTACTGCTTTATAATTAGGATTTAAATTAATTGTTTCAATATATACATCTTCTATTTCCTTACTAACTTCAGTACCTAATGAAATACTAACTTGGGCATCTGTTTCTGAGATATCCCTTACACCTTGTGGTTTACTTATCTTAACATCATATGTCCTATTTTCTGAAAGTCCATTTACATCTATTTCAATTGGAATATATTGTAAATTTTCTAATACACTTTCTTCTCCATATACAGTTACTTTACTTATACTAGAAGTCATAGAACTAATTGCTTTACCAAATGCTACTGTTCCTTTAGGTATTACTTTGATAGGTACTTCTTTACTTGGTGAAACAATACTAACTGTAGCAGTTACCTTACTTGGTACTATTTCAACATCTACTACATTACCCTCATTATCATATGCAACTAATTTAACATCATTTAATGTTACAACTCCTGCTTTAGGATCTATTATATTTTTAATATCTACAAGTGCTTTTACAGTAGATACTTTTTCTAATGTATGTTCTGCACCTTTAATAATTACTTCTTCTTGATCAATTGTTACACTTTGAACTGCAAGTTTTGAATCTAATGCACTCTTATTTAATACATCAACATCAACATTTACAGTCTTAGATACTTTTGGATATATGATAACAGTTACAGTAGAAGGATCCAATTTATAATTAACAGAATTAATTGTACTATCATATTTTAAATTAACTTTATGAGTTCCTTCTTTGTAATTTGTTAAGTCTACTTTTACTGTACCAGATGCTAATTGTTTTGCTAAATATAATTCAGCAGTGCCTCCAATCATTGTAACATCTACTGTTTCTGGAAGTCCTTCTACTACATAAGCTTCTCTATTATAAGTAGCTTCTACTTTTTGATCATATAATACTTCAGCAGAAGAATCTACTAATATAATACTTTTACTATCTACAACAAAGAAAAATCCTATTGCTAATATTAATGATAATATTATAAGTGTATTTTTTCTAGTTAACCATCTTTCAAATTTACCAGTTTTTGCTCCTGTTTTTTCACTTATAAAAAGAACAAACTTAGTAAGAGGAGTTATTATATGTCTATCAATCCATTTAAATATTGATCTTACAACAGCGGCAAGTGTTCTTCCAATATTCTTAAGCATTTTCATCTTGACTTACCTCCTCATCCTCTTCTTCAAATTCATCATCTAATAATATTTCTTTTTTAGGTTTTAATTCTTCAATCAATAGCATTCTTGCATCATCAAGTGATAAATTATAATTAAGTACTCCTCCTACTGCTATTGATATTTTACCAGTCTCTTCTGATACAACTAATGAAATACAATCAGATTCTTCACTAATTCCTATTGCTGCTCTATGACGAGTTCCTAATCTTTTATTTATTTTACTATTTATACTAATTGGGAAAACTGCCCCAGCACTAGTTATTTTATTTCCCTGAATTATTACACCACCATCATGAAGAGGATTTCTTGGGAAAAAGATTGATATTAATAATTCAGATGAAATATCTGCATATATCTTTTTACTTCTCTCAATGTAATCATTTAAACTTACATCTCTTTCAATAACTATTAATGCTCCAATTCTAGATTTTCTTAAATATTCCACGGCATTCATTATTTCATATACTAACTTTTCTCTTTCATCAAGTGTTAATATTTTATGTCTTCCTAATAATTGATTTCGACCAATATGTTCGAGTATATTTCTAATTTCCGGTTGAAACACAATTATAAGTGCAAGTGGTCCCCACATAATTACATATTCAAGGATTAATCCTATTGTAACTAAATTAAAGAAGTCACTCACTACTTTTAAAACAATTATAAATAAAACTCCCTTAAAGAGTAAAATCATCTTTACATTATTCTTTAAACTTTTCAATATAAAATATATTATCATCCATACTAATGATATATCTATTAATTTTTGTAACATTAGTAACACACTATTTAATGTCATTGTAACACCCTCTCTATTTAACATTATATCAAATTTTTTTATAAAAAAAAACTAGAAATTTGTATTTTTTAGTTTTTTACATTTTTAAATATTCTTTTATAACTTCTATAGTATCATTTACAACATTTTTCCTTGTTGCAAATTCTAATGCCCCATTTAATTTATTTAATACCTTATCTCTATGAATATATTGTATTTCAAAATTTCCTTCTTTTTCATCTTCTGTTAAATTTAAATTATTTATATCAGGGATTAAATCCATCTTATAATTATAATAATTAGCAATATACAAAGAATTTATATTATCTTCTGGATAATCTTTAATAAAGCATTTAATTGTTACAAATGGAATTAATTTATTAAAATTTATATCAATTCCTGCTTCTTCTAATAATTCTCTATGCAAGCATTCCATATCACTCTCATCATTATCAACATGACCTCCAAGTAAATAATAATTATTATGACAAAAGCATAATAATATTTCATTATTAGAGTTTTCAATAACTACTTTTGCCCTTTTAACAACTCTATTTATATCTTCTTCTTTTATACTATCATCATTATATATTATTGTTATTGGACTAATTAATTCTATTTCTATACCTAATACTCCATATTTATCTTGCTCTTCTTTAGAATAATATTTTTCCATATCTTTATAACTAGCTTCTTCATTAAAATTATACCCTAAAGATACTTTATCAAACCGTTTATACAACTCTTCAAAGCTATCATATTTATGTAATTTTATTACTTTAGTTTTAATTATTTCTGCATTTTTTCTATTTTCAAATAAAATTATATCGTTTTCTTTTATAAGCCTTCTTTTCTCGTCATTAAGTCTTAATTCAATAGTTTTAGTGCCATTTTTTATAAGTTCAAATGGTTCATTATGTAATCTCATATTATGTATCATTTTCGTCACCTTCTTCATAGTTCCATAAACCTAACTTACCTTTAATATATATAGGTTTATCATATTTTTTTATATTTTCTAGTTTCCATGCATAAGTTTCTACATGATTGCTTCTTGCATATACTAAAGGATTTATTTTTCTTAATTCTTCATTAAACTTAGCATCTACTAAAATACAATCAGTAATTGTTGCTTCCCCTATTATTGCCCCTTTATAATATTCTAAATTATATTCTCTAAATCTTTCTGCAACATCTTTTTCTAAAGACATTCCTGCATGAATTAATATTTTACCACGATATTTAGTTTTCCAACTTCTAAATTCATATTTTTTATATCCATTTATAATTAGTGACGCCCATGGTTCTTTTATTGTTAATACTTTCATTTTATTACCTACCTTTAAACATACATTCATTGTCATGAGAATTAATTATTCCAACTGCTTGTAAATAAGAATAAATTATTGTAGTACCTACAAATTTCATTCCTCTTCTTTTTAAATCTTCTGATATAGTATCTGACAATTTTGAATTTGTAACGCCTACTTCATATATTACCTTATTATTAGTAAACTTCCATATATAATTAGAAAAACTTCCATATTCTTTTTGAATTTCTTTAAATATCTTACTATTATTTATTGAAGCATTTATCTTAAGTTTATTTCTAATTATATTTTTATTATTTAATAGTTCATTTATTTTTGTATCATCATAATTACAGATTTTATCTATATCAAAGTTATCATAAGCTTCTTCAAAATCTTCTTTTTTGTTTAAAACACATTCCCAAGATAATCCTGCTTGGAATGATTCTAAAATTAACATTTCAAATAATTTATGATCATCATATACTGGTATTCCCCATTCTTCATCATGATATTTTATATATAATGGATTACTCATATTAACCCATTTACATCTTTTTATTTTATTCATTTCTATTACTCCTATTATTGCATTAAATATATGTAATTATCTTTCTTTTTACACCGATATTATTATATCATATATAATATAAAAGAAAAAAGCACTTTCGTACTTTTATCTAAATTGACAACATGACCCACATTGTTCATTAGTAACTACATTTTCTTCTGTACAAGTATATCTTGGTTGATATGTATGTTTATATATATGGTTGTTAATTATTCTTGTATTTATTGGACATACATGTCCTTGCCCTTTTTTGATAGATTTAATTTTTAATTGCTTTATTTATTTCATCAAATAATGCAGAACACTTTTGATAATCTGAATTTCTTAAATCTATTTTTATTTTTTCTACCAATTCATTGCCATTATTTAATTTTGAAATTGCACTTATATATTTTGATGCTTTATTGTAAATATCTCTACTCTTTCCTTGTTTAATAATATTATAAAACTCATCTATAAAATGATCATATAACTTATCATTGTATTTACCTTTTAATATTTCTATATTATCTAACAATAAATATCTATAATTACTATCAATTAATAAATCCCATAACTTTTCTTGTTTTTCATAAAATTTATAAAGCTTAACAAGTAAGAAAATGTCTTTAGTTTTATTTTCTATAATACTAATAATTTTATCTTCAGTTAAATAATACCCTAAAATATCCAAATACTCAATATGTCCCAAACATAAATAACTATACAAATAATGATTTGTATTTATATCTTTATTTTCAAAATCAGTAACCCTAACAAATCTATATAATACATCTGGAATATACATTTTATTTCTAAAATAATTCTTTTCAATTAATTTCATAAAAGATCTATATAAATTCATAATATCATTACTATTTTCTACTATATAATCAATATATTGTAAATACTTAGCATTTTTCAACATTAAACTAGCACACTCTGTTATTGTAAAATCATTTAATAAATGAATGGCTATTAAAACATTTGATTTTGGAACTGTATTTTTAATACTATAATGTTTTAAACTATCTAAATAATTTTCTAATATTTTACAAAATTCATAAATTTCTTCACTACTTTTATTTTTTTTATAAAAGTGAGCAATCCATCTATAATCAGAATAAACTGATAATTTTTCATTTAATAATATTTTATCTATTTGTAATTGTAATGATTTATTTTTATATAGTTCCTCTATTTTTCTTTTTTCTCTAACATTTAATATTTCTTTATCAAAATCATTATAATCATAATTATAATAACCAGTTAGATCTTGAACTCTTTTGTTTAATCTATCTAAAAATACAAATTCATCACTATTATTCTGTAAATATTTTTTATAATTCTTTCCTAAATATAAGTCATATGTTCTTTTCTCATTATTTTTAAGTTCTGTTAACAATGTTTGTTTTAATTCTTCTATACTCAAATCATCAACATATTTTTCTAATACTACATCAAAAAATAATGGTTTTTCAAAATTAGAAGATTTAATATAATCATAATAATAATCTCCATCGCCATAATAACTATCATATCCATAGTAGTCGTCTTCGTCGTCTTCATCATAATCACTATTCAGCCAAGATTCATAATCATCTACTTCATCAGGAAACAATTCAAAATATAATGCCGTCATATGCTTACAAGTAATATTTCCATTTGCATGAGGACAATCACAATATGATTTTCTAGGATGTTCTATATCTATCTTTACATAATAAGGATTTTTTAAACTTCCATCAACATATCCTTCAAATTCATGATCATTTAGTTGTTTTACATTATTAACTTTGTTGTGTTTATAATAATCATATCCTCTACTAACTGAAGAACTACTAGCGCTTGTAAGAATGCTCATACTACCACCTCTTGATATATTATTATATCATGATTTTAATAATAAGTATTAAAAGTAACCTTAATATTTATAGTTTTATCTTCAAATATTTCTATTTTATCAATTAAATTAATTATTAGTTCTCTACTAGGTTCTTTCATAGATAAAAAATTATTAATATACTCATTAATCATTTTGCTTTTAGATTCTTCATTAATTTTTTCATTAATAGTATTATTTAACTCGTTATATCTTTTTTGTTTTATATTTAATTCATTTCCTAATTTTACTTTTACTCTTTCAAATTGTTCTTCGGTTATTTTTTTATTTAACTTATCGATATAAATAATATCTAAATTATCATTTATTTGCTTAATATCATTAGTTAGCATCTCTAACTCTTTTTTATTTTTTAACATGTTATCTACAGATAAATTATTTAAAACATCATTTTTAATTTTATCTTTGTTAATATAGTTTAAACACATATCAGTTAAAGAATTAATAATTACTTTTTCTAATTCATCATAGTTATTTGAGTGAGTTGTACATAGTTTTTGTTTCATATAAGTTCTGTAATAATTACAGATAGTATAACATCTATTATCTTTTTTTCTTCTTGATTGTATTGATATCCTATGGCCACAATCCCCACAATACAAAAGGCCATCTAATAAATGAATTTCTTTTTTTTCATTTCTTCCCTTATTTTTAGGTATTCTTTTTTGTACTTCATAAAAAGTATCTTTATCAATAATTGCTTCGTGGGTATTTTCTACTATTATATAATCTTTAGGATTATTTCTAATAACCTTTTTAACCTTATAATTTACCTTACTTCGTCTATTTTGTACCATATCACCAATATACATCTGATTTGTTAAAATATCTCTTATTGTTTTAGAATGCCACTCTCCATATTTTAAATTATAATTACTTTTCCATTCAAAACTATAATACCCTGCAGGTGTTTTTACTCCTTGATTAGTTAATTGCTTTGCTATCTTAAAAAATGATAATCCTTCTAAACACATATCAAATATTCTTTTTACAACTAATGCTTGTTCTTCATTTACCACTAAATGATTTTTATCATCTGGATCTTGCTCATATCCAAATGGAGTTCTACCTCCTACCCATTTTCCTTCTTTTTGTTTTGCTTTTAAACTAGATTTAATCTTTTTAGAAATATCTTTAGCATACATATCATTCATAATTGCTTTAAATGGTGCTATATCATTATTTGAACTATCTAAAAATGTATCTATATTATCAGTAACAGCAATATATCTAACATTATGCTCCGGAAAATATTTTTCTATCAAATTACCTGTTCCAATATAATCTCTACCTAGTCTTGACATATCCTTAGTAATAACCATATTTACTTTACCTAATTCTATATCATTTAATAGTCTATTAAAATCAGGTCTATCAAAATTAGTTCCACTATATCCATCATCAATATAAATATCATAAACTCTTAAATTATTTTCTTTAACATATTGAAGTAATAAACTTTTTTGATTTGTAATACTCTCACTCATCATTACTTTATCATCATCTTCCCGAGATAATCTTATATAAATACCAGCATTATATACCTTATTTATACTCCTTAACAATTCTTACCTCCTTCTAGAGATAAATAAGTACATGATGATGTTACCTCTCTTTTTTTATTTTTACAAATCATCTGAATATATTTTTTTAGTTCTTTATTTAAAACATTTATTAAGATATCATTTATATCATTTTCATTATTAAAAATAAAATTTATTTTGTACTTATCCATAAATTTTGTACACCTCACTTAAACTTATGGATAAATTATTAGTTTTAGTAATACTAAATCGTGTAAATATTATATTACACATTAATTTAGTATTACTTATAAGCATTCACCTCTTTATAAATTATTCTTTTAAATTTCATATACATCATCTCCTTTCACGATGCATGCTAGCTCATAGATTAATATTTGTCAAATCATATTTCCCTAATTATTTAATTTAATCATCCTAACTTTAATTAATTTTTAATAAATCTAAACAAGCAGGATAAGATGATGACCCCATAATATAAAAAGAACCCTTATAAAATAAGGATTCATTATGGTGTCATTCTTATTTTGCACTTGCAAAATTCATCCTACTTTGTAGGTTGATATAAAGGATAAAGTCTTATTTTATAAGATATTATACCATATAAAAAAGATCCTACATTTAATAAATTATTCATTTTTGTAGGATGTTAGTTTTTTTCAATTATTTTCTTCTATTTCAAAGTCTAATAGTTCTTCACACATTTTTTCATATAAATCTTGTTCATGTTTAATAGTATCAATTAAGAACATTTTATCATTTTCATATTCTTTTAAACCTCTCATATAATAAGGTTTATCATCATCTAATACAATAAATGGCATAATGTTATTTTTTAGGCATTCTTTAAACATTATAATTCTACCAACACGACCATTTCCATCACCAAATGGATGAATTCTTTCAAATCTAAAATGAAAATCAACTATATCTTCTAAAGTAATGTTAGTTTTAGAATTATATTCATTTAATAATTCTTCTATTTCTTTTTCCACATCTTCTGGAGCGGTAGTATTAATAACATTAACTACACCTATTATATTAGGAACAACTTTAAATCCACCAACATTATATCTGGGATTTTCTTCATCACTAGTATTTCTCTTTAAAATCTTATTCATTTCAATTATCATGTCTTTAGTTAGTAATTTATCTACATTATCTAACATATAATCAAATAATTTAAAATGATTTTTAGATTCGATTAAATCATCTAGTTTAATTAAATCGTCGCTTTTAGGAACAAATGAAGATGTATCGAATATTGCTTCAGTTTGATCACTAGTTAATCTACTACCTTCAATTTTATTTGAATTATAAGCAAAATTGACTTGTGAATAATGATATATATTACCTTTAAATTTAGATTCTTTTTGTTTAATTAATTCATTTTTGATTTTATTTATATCCATAAAAATACCTCACTTTCTATTTTCAACTACTTTATATTCCATATAATATCTACTATCAGTTTCTTCCTTTATATTAAAACCTATTTTATTATATAAATTAAATACTTTAATATTATCTTTGTATACCCATAAGTATACATTACTATTTGATTTAGATACAACATCTTTAATAATTGATGTTCCAATTCCTTTATTTCTATATTGTTCTTCAATAAATATTTCATCTAATAGTAAACCATTTTCATTTTTAGTTATCAAAAAACTTCCAACTATAATATTATTTAAAACAATATTTTTATATTCAAAGATTTGATTTGATATAGTTTTATTAACATAATTATTTATTTTTTCAACTTCCTCTTTATCTAAATCTTTTGCATACTCAAATATAGTATTTAATTTATATTTTTTTATTCTTTCTATATCTTTTATGGAAGCGTTTTCTAATTTATATTTGTTATAACACATATAAAATTTTAATTCATCTTCTTGTTCTACAATAAATCCAATATTTTTATACAAATTAACAGCAACTTTGTTTTCTTTTAATACATTTATGAATATTTCATAATCTCCAAGCGAATATATTTCTTTTATTATTACTTTTATTAATTTTTTTGCAATACCTTTATTTCTAAAATTAATATCAATATATAATCCATCAATCAAGTATTTATCATCTATTTTTTTAGCAAATATATATCCTATTGGTTTGTTTTCATTTTTATATAAAAGGAGAATATTTTGATTATTGGTCATATTAATAAAATAATCTTTGACAACAAATTTTTCATCTATAGTAGTATCATACTTTCTTTCATCTTGAATTAATAAAGTCAAAAAGTTATCACATATTTTACAGTCATCAATACTATTTACTTTTATAATCATTTATATTCACCTTCTTTAATTTAAAAAATATTATATATCTATTATATCACACAAAAAGACATTTCTTATCAAAATGCCTTTAGTTTGTACTTATTTTCTCTCAGATATTTTGATATATCATAAATTATCACTCTTGTGGTACTTCATGAACAATATTTCTATAAACACATCTTTCATGCATAGGTTCAATGATTGGGCATCCAACTGATTGACATCCTCCCATCATTGGAGCTGACATTTCATTCATATTCATATTACTATTTACATTTTGATTAGTTATATTAATATCAATGTCATTATCAAGTCCGTAAGGCATATCTGCTCTAAAATCATCATTATAAAACATTTAAACTTCCTCCTATCTACATTATAATATGATTTATGCAGATAGATAACTAATACAAATGTCCTAGAAAGGTAGTTTAAAATTTTTATTACCTAACATTTTCATCATTTTTTTCATTTCTTCAAATTGTTTTAATAATTGATTAACTTCTGCTACTGTAGTTCCTGATCCATTTGCAATTCTTTGTTTCCTAGATGCTTTTAATATATCAGGATTTCTTCTTTCTTCTGGTGTCATCGAAAGAACTATTGCTTCGACATGAGCCATTTTTTTAGGATCTATATTAACATTATTAAGTCCCATCTTTTTAGCACCTGGTAACATTTTTAAAATATTTTCTAGTGGTCCTAATTTCTTTATTTGATTAAGTTGAGCAAGAAAATCTTCTAAATCAAAATTACCTTTTGCCATCTTTTTAGCAGTATTCATTGCTTCTTTTTCATCTATTTCACTTTCAACTTTTTCTACAATACTTAAAATATCGCCCATTCCTAAAATACGAGAAGCCATTCTATCAGGATGGAATTCTACAAGTCCATCCATCTTTTCACTAACTCCAATAAACTTAATAGGAATATTTGTTAAATGTCTTACAGATAATGCTACACCACCTCTAGTATCTCCATCTAATTTAGTTAAGATAACTCCTGTTAAAGATAATTTTTCATTAAATCCAGTAATTACATTAATAGCATCTTGTCCCATCATTGAGTCTATTACTAATAATGTTTCATCCGGATGACATAACTCTGTAATATTTTTAAGTTCTTCCATTAGTTCAGTATCAATATGAAGTCTTCCTGCTGTATCTATTAATATATAATTATAATTATTTTCTTTAGCATATGTAAGTGCATTTCTAACAATTTCTACAGGATCTTTTTTACCTTCAGAATACACTTCAATATTAAGTTCTTTTCCTATTTGTTTTAACTGATCTATTGCAGCAGGTCTATATACATCACACGCTACTAAAAGAGGATTCTTCTTATATTTTTTTCTTAGAAGATTAGCAAGTTTTCCAATAGTAGTAGTTTTACCAGAACCTTGAAGTCCTACTAACATTGTAATAACAGGATTACCTTCTGTTTTTAAATCTACTTTTTCTCCTCCAAGTAACTCAGTAAGTTCATCTTTTACTATTTTTACAAACACTTCTCCTGGAGATAAACTTTTATTAACTTCTTCTCCTAAAGCTTTTTCTTTTACTGTATTAGTAAATTCTTTTACTACTTTATAGTTAACATCAGCTTCTAATAAAGATAATCTAACTTCTCTCATCATTTCTGTTATATTTTCTTCAGTTATTTTTCCATAACCCTTCATTTTATGGATAACACCTTGTAATCTATCACTTAAATTTTCAAACATTTTTATCACCTAATGTTTATTATACACTATAAATATTATTTTTTTAAATAAAAACAGTTGATTTTTACAATTTTTTCTAATATAATATAGTATGTAACTTGCAGATGTAGTACAATGGCTAGTATACGGCCTTGCCAAGGCTGAGATGCGGGTTCGATCCCCGTCATTTGCTCCATTTGAATACAACTTACGGACTGTAAAAAGTTCGTAAGTTTTTATTTTATATAAATATTAAACTTTAATGTTCTCTTTCTAGGAAGGAGGACATTTTTTATGCTTGAATTTAAAACTATAGAAGAATTTAAACCTAACCCAAAAATAATAGAACTTATTAAAAACTACACTTGCAAAACTAAAAAAGGAAATATTAAAGTTCTTCTACATACTAATTTACAGGTTATAGAACCAACTGAATATCTAATTACATATCCTATTAATCTTACTATACTTGAATACAAAGTAAATGAAATAAGTAATAAACCATTTTACATTAAAGAACATAATGCAAAATATAACTTAAAAGAAATAGAAAATATTATAAAAAAATACAAATATTAAATTTTTTTGAAAACACACTTCGTAAAAGTGCCTTTTAGTGAGGAAATATATGAAGGAATTAATCTTTTCAAAATTAAAGGGGTATATTTTTGCTTTTAAGTTAGGAAACATATGAGAGGATTAATTTTTTTTGAAATTCTGTCTGCTTTTTTGAGTTTTAGTTAGGAAACATATG
>CALVXP010000018.1 GCA_944371525.1 uncultured Bacilli bacterium
ATAGATTATATTAATATAATAATTAAACTTATATTCTCAAAATTATTATACAGCCTTTTTTATTATTAAAAAAAATAAATAAAGAGCATATATAATAAGATCTAAATTGATTTTTACACAAAACATAACATATACAAGATATAATTATTATAATAACAAAATTTACATTTACAAATAATTGAACATTTTAGAATTTTATAAGTAAAATTTAAATAAATATATAACAATATTCAAATTAAGTTCCACGTGAAACATAAAAATACAAAACAAACATTAATGTTTCATATCTAATTTTTAATATTTAAAATCTATTATTTTTATATACAATAAATAATACAAAATTACTATTAAATATATCAATATTTATTTAATTAATATATAATTCTGTTTTTTTTTAGCAAAAAAACAAACAAATGTTCTATAATTATTTCCCGGGAAATATTCCGTGTATTATAATTATAATAAATTTAAAAAGAAATTCTATTTATTTATCAGTATTTTTTTTATTTACTTAATAAAAACTAAAATTTTATAATATAAACTTATGTTTTTTATATTAATTATTATAAATTATATATATATTTTTCTTTTTTAAAAATATTAGTTTTAACAATTAGTATAAAAAAAAGAAAACTACTGATCATTTTCATTTTCTTTTTCAATTATTGCTACCGAACTAACTGATTGTTCTTCTTTTAAATTAATTAATCTTACTCCTTGAGTTACACGACTCATTTTAGAAATATTATCTACGGATAATCTTATTATCATTCCAGTATTCGTAATAATTATAAGGTCTACATTATTAGTAACAGTTTTAAACGCTACTATCGAACCGTTTTTATCAGTAATATGTAATGTTTTTACACCCTTACCACCACGATTAGTTAATCTATATTCTTGTAAAGGAGTCTTTTTACCATATCCCTTTTCAGTAACTACTAATACATCTTCTTCCTCATCTGCTATTTCCATTCCTACTAGATAACCATCATCTAAATTAATTCCTTTTACACCAGATGCTGATCTTCCCATTATTCTTATAGAATCTTCATTAAATCTTACCATTCTACCATTCGAAGAAGCCATTAATATCTCATTATTACCAATTGTTTTTTTAACAGAAATCAATTCATCCCCGTCTCGTAGTGTTATAAATTTCTTACCATTTGTACGAATATTATCAAATTCTTTTATATCCGTACGCTTAATATATCCAAGTTTAGTCGCAAATACCAAATATTTGTTCTCATCATTTTTTTCTATTTTTAATAAAGAAGTGATTTTTTCTCCCTTTTCTAGGGATAATAAATTAATTATAGGAATACCCTTTGATTGTCTACTATACTCAGGTATTTCATATCCTTTAGTTCTATATACTTTACCGTTATTTGTAAAGAATAAAATGTAATCATGCGTAGTTAAATTAATTATACTTTCCACAAAATCTTCTTCATTCATAGTCATTCCCTTAATACCTACACCACCTCTATTTTGAGTTTTGTAAGTACTAGATAACATTCTCTTAATATACCCTTTACTAGTTAATGTAATAACAATATTTTCTTCTGGTATCAAAGCTTCGTCCTCTATATAGTCAATAGCAGTCATATCTATATGAGTTCTTCTTTCATCTGCGTATTTTGCTTTTATTTCTAATAATTCATCTTTAATTACTTGTAAAATTCTTTCCTCACTAGAAAGTATTTCTTCCAACTCTTTTATTAAAGCTTCTAACTCTGCAATCTCGTTTTCAATCTTTTCTTTTTCTAATCCTGTTAATCTTCTTAACTTCATTTCTAAAATTGCTTGTGTTTGTGCTTCTGAAAGACCAAACCTTGCAATTAATTCTTTACTTGCATCTTCATCAGTTTTTGCTGATTTTATAATTTTAATTACTTCGTCTATATGATCTAATGCTATTTTTAATCCTTCTAAAATATGTAATCTTGCCTTAAATTTATTTAAATCAAATTGACATCTTCTATATATTACTTGCTTTTGATGATCCAAGTATTTTTCTAAAATAGTTTTTAAATCTAATGTTCTAGGACTGCCATCTACTAGCATTAAAAAATTTATTCCATATGAAATTTGCAATTGAGTATGTTTAAATAAATTATTTAATACAACATTAGCATTAGCCTCTTTCTTTACATCTATAACAATTTTAATTCCTTCTAAGGCTGATTCATCGTTTAAATTAGATATACCATCTAAAACTTTATCTCTTACTAATTCTGCAATTCTAGTAATTAAAGCTTTTTTATTTACTTGATAAGGAAGTTCAGTAATTATTATTCTATTTCTTCCATTATGTTCTTCTATATCAACTTTCGCACGTACTGTAATAGTACCTCTTCCTGTTTCATAGGCTTTTTTTATACCACTATTACCTAAAATAATTCCTCCCGTAGGAAAATCTGGCCCTTTAATTTTATCCATTAAATCTAACACTGTAATTTCAGGATTATCTATATATGCAATACAACCATCTATTACCTCTCCTAGATTATGAGGAGGTATATTAGTAGCCATACCTACAGCTATTCCCATATTACCATTAACTAGAATATTTGGAAATCTACTAGGTAAAACCACAGGCTCTTTTCTTTGACCGTCATAGTTTTCCATGAAATCAACAGTTTCTTTATTTAAATCTCTTAACATTTCCATAGATATTTTTGCAAGTTTAGCCTCAGTATAACGAGATGCTGCTGCTGAATCTCCATCAATACTACCAAAATTGCCATGTCCATCAACTAAAGCATGTCTATAAGTAAAATCTTGTGCCATTCTTACCATAGTATCATAAATGGCAGCATCACCATGTGGATGATAATGTCCCATTACTGCTCCTACCGCATTAGCACTTTTTTGATGCTTTTTATCAGGAGTCATTCCTTCTTCATATAAAGTATACAAAATACGTCTATGAACTGGCTTTAAACCATCTCTTACATCTGGAATTGCTCTGGCTACAATAACACTCATAGAATAGTCTAAAAATGATGTTTTCATTTCATCTATAATGTTAATACTTACTTTTTTGTCATTTTCGTTCATAATTCACACTCCTATATATCAAGATTTACAACATTTAATGCGTTTTCTTCTATAAATTTTCTTCTTGGTTCTACTTCTTCACCCATTAATATTTGAAAAATTTCATCAACTTGAATTGCATCTGCTAAATCTATTTGTTTAAGTACTCTGCTTTCAATTCCCATTGTAGTAGCTCTTAACTCATGAGGATCCATTTCTCCCAAACCTTTCATTCTACCTATTTCATATTTAGTATTTTCAGGTAAAGATTTTATATATTCATCTCTTTCATCATCATCCAATACATATTTAATAGTTTTACCGTGTTTAATAGAGTATAAAGGTGGTTGTGCTGCATATATGTGCCCACCTTCAATAAGTGGCTTAAAATACCTATAAAATAGTGTTAAAAGCAAAGTTCTAATATGAGCACCATCTACATCAGCATCGGTCATTATAATTATCTTATTATATCTTAATTTTGAAATATCAAATTCTTCACCAATACCTGTTCCAATAGCAGTAATCATTGTTCTAATTTCTTCATTACTTAATATTCTATCTAATCTTGCTTTTTCAACATTTAAAATTTTTCCTCTTATTGGTAATATAGCTTGTGTTATTGGATCTCTACCCATTTTTGCAGAACCTGCTGCTGAATCACCCTCTACTATAAACATTTCAGAAATAGATGCGTCTTTTGAAGAACAATCAGTTAATTTTCCCCATTGATTAGTAATTTCTAGTCCACCTTTTCTTCTTGTTAATTCCCTTGCCTTTTTAGCAGCTACCCTTGCTCTTGCAGCTGTCATAGATTTTTCAATTATAACTTTTGCCTGCTCAGGATTTTCCATTAAAAATCTTTCAAATCCTTCTGCAAAAATATTTGCAGCAATTTTCCTAACTTCACTATTTCCTAATTTTGTTTTAGTCTGTCCTTCAAATTGAGGTTCAGGAACTTTGGCTGATACAATCATTGTAATTCCTTCTCTTACATCATCACCTGTAAGACTATCTTCATTATCTTTAAGAAATTTATTATTTTTTGCATAATTATTTATTATTCTAGTTAAACTATTTTTTACTCCATCTTCATGAGTACCACCTTCAGGAGTTGTGATATTATTTACAAAAGAATATATAGCACTATTATATCCATCATTATATTGAAATGCTACTTCCAATGTTACATTATTTTCAGCGCCTTCAACATATACAATATCATCATGAATTGGTGTTTTATTTTTATTTAAAAGTTCTACATATTCCCTTATTCCACCTTCATAAACAAAAGTGTCTTTTTTATCTTCTCTATCATCTACTAAAATTATTCTTAATCCTTTATTAAGAAAAGCTAGTTCTCTTGCTCTTACTTTCAAAGTTTCGTAATCAAATCTAGTAGTTTCTTTAAAAATTTCTTCGTCTGGCATAAATGTAACTGTTGTACCTGTTCTATCTTCACTACATTCTCCAATAATAGTAAGAGATTGTATTATATGACCACCATTTGCAAATTTAGCTTGATATATTTTTGAATTTTTGTAAACAGTTACATCAACCCATTTACTAAGTGCATTTACTACTGATGCTCCTACTCCATGTAATCCTCCAGAAACTTTATATCCACCACCGCCAAATTTACCACCAGCGTGAAGAACAGTATAAACTGTTTCTACTGTAGAAATTCCTGTTTTGGGATGCTTATCTACTGGAATACCTCTACCATCATCTTTTACAGTAACAGATCCATCTTTATTTACTATTATTTCTATATCATCACAATAACCTGCTAATGCCTCATCAATAGCATTATCTACTATTTCCCATACCAAATGATGAAGTCCTCTTTCACTAGTTGAACCAATATACATTCCTGGTCTTTTTCTTACGGCTTCTAGTCCTTCTAATACTTGAATATCGGATGCATCATAATGCTCTATTTTATTTTCCATTTTTATCTTCTTCCCTTCTTAAAATTATTTCCCGGGAAATAATTTCCCATTTTGTATTTCAAATATACTTGCTTTTTTCACTAATTTTTCATTAATCATATTGATATCAGTAGTAGTAATTATTGTTTGAATATTATCGTTAATATATTTTATCAAATTATTTTTTTTATCTATATCTAATTCACTAAATATATCATCTAATAATAATATTGGATCATCATCACTACTTTTTTTAAATAATTCTATTTCTGATAACTTCAAAGCTAAAATTACACTTCTTAATTGTCCTTGCGAACCATATAAAGCAATATTTTTATCATTTAAGACAAAAATAAAATCATCACGGTGAGGACCAATTAATGATATTTTATACAACATTTCTTTTTCTAAATATTTATTTAGTTTTTCACGATATCTATCAACCATTTCTTTTTTGTCCTCAAAATAATCAATATTGGATATATATCTTATTCTAAGACCTTGCATCCCCATTATTTCATAATATATTTTATCTATAAACATATTAATATTATCCAAAAATTTTCGCCTTAATAAATAAATTTCTATAGACAATTTTGCAATTTCATCATTCAAAACATCTAAATAATCTTTATTTTTTTTATCTAATTTTAAATATTCATTCTTTTGTCGAATAATATTATTATAATTCATTAATAATTTTACATATTTTATAGATATTTGACTAATTTCCATATTTAAAAATTTTCGTCTTATGCTTGGTCCTTCTTTTATCATTCTAATGTTTTCAGGACTAAATATAATAACTTTTAAATTAGAAACATAATCACTTAATTTTTTTACTTCTTTTCCATCAATTATAACTTGTTTACCATTATCATTAATAAGAATTTTAAACTTTTTAGATCCACTATTCAATAGTGTATCGGCCTCTAATATTGCATAATTGTTACCTAACTTTATCAAATTTTTGTCATTTACTCCTAAATAAGATTTTGTTAATGATAATACATAAATAGACTCTAATATATTAGTTTTTCCTTGAGCATTTTTACCTATTATTATATTTAATTTCTTATTTAAATCAATTTCTAAATTATCGTAATTTCGATAATTTTTTAATTTTATTTTTTCTATAATCATTTAAACCTATTTTTTTGCTCAATTTATCACCTTATTTCAAAAGTAGGTATCCCTATACATATAAATTATACCATAAATTAGATTTTTTATAAAGAAAAAGTGCATAAAATCCTTTATTTTTGCACTTTTTTTGTTAATTTTTCTAACATTTTATCTAAAATAAAACATTTAGAAACTTGTGAAGATATAATACTGTAATTTACGGGAACAATAATAGTACTTCCATCAAAAAATACTAAAACAGTGTTATGTTTTTTTCTTAAAAAAGTTACTAAATTATTATAAGAAATCCATGTATTTTCTTTTGATATAATAGATTTAATTGGAAAAAATATAATTTTATTATCATTATCTATTATAATTGGATTCTTATAATTACTTTTAAATACCTTCTTACTTTCTTCTATTCTATAATTTAATGAATATCTATAATAACTACATGAATCACTAATAATAGTTGCAGGATCCTCCTTTTTATTTAAAGTTTTTCCCATTTCAATAATTTTTGTTGTATTCTTATCTTCTGTTTTTATAACATATGTATTTTTGTTTATTGTATATCTCATACCTAATCCCCCTTTCAAAAATACGATTTTTATTACACCATAAATTCGTGTCGATTTTTGTCAAAATATGTCGCAATTTATAAATTTTAAAAATAATATTAAAAAATATCCACAAATCTGTGGATATTAATAAGTTTTTATAGGTAATACTAATTGAATTAACGAAGTTTCTTCATTTGATTTAACAATTATAGGGCTATTATCATTATTCATATATAAAACTACTTTTTCTTCACCAAAACTTCTAATTGCATCTAACATATATTTAGAAGAAAATGATATAGAAATATTACCGTTGCTTTTAACTGCCATTTTTTCTTCTACATAACCAATTTCAGGAGAATTAGATGAAATAGTAAGCTCATCATTATTAAGTTCTAATTTAATTGTATTTTTATCTCTATCAGAAGTTAATAAAGAAGCACGATCAATCATTTCAAATAAATTACTATAATTACATTCTACTTCTATTTCAAATTTATTAGGAATTATAGATGAAGTTGCTGGATAAGTTCCATTTAAAAGTCTTGATAAAAATAATATATTTTTATATTTAAATAAAATTTTATTTGTAAATAAATGTAATTCTATGTTATTTTCACCGTCATCCAATATCTTAGACAATTCTAATAAATTTTTTCCAGGTATAACTATATTAATACTATTTTCAAATTCTTTATCTATACTAATTGTTTTTTTAGCTAATCTATAACTATCAGTTGCAATAACTTCCAAAATATTACTATCAATTCTAAAATTAATACCTGTTAATAATGGTCTAGATTCATTTTGGGAAGTTGCAAAAAATGTTTGGTTAATGATAGTTTTAAAAGTATCAGTATTTAATACTATTGGTTCTGTTGTTTCTTCTAAATCAAGATTAGGAAATTCATTTGGATTTATTCCGTTTAATTTAAACTCTGTATTTGAAGTACTAATAATCATTTTATATCCATCTAATACTTCTATAGTAATATCAGTATCAGGTAATTTTCGTATAATTTCTACTATATATTTTCCTCCAATTACTATGCTTCCTAATTCTGAAACTTCTGTAATATCTTCTTTTTTAATAAAACTTCTAATTGATATATCTGTATCACTAGCAGATAAATATAATCCTTCATCTTTTAATTCAAATTTAATACCTGTTAAAATAGGAATTAAATTTCTAGTTGATATTGCTTTTGATGTATGGTTTAAGTTTTCTAATAAAATATTTTTTTTAATAATAAATTTCATATATTATTCCTTCTTTCTCTTATTATATATATTATTGTTATTATTATACTGTGGAAACTGTGGAAAACTAGCTCAAACCCTTGTAATAGTGGAAAAATTTATCCACAACCCTGTGGATAAATAAATAATTTATCCACACTTATCCACAAATTAAGTGGATAAATCTTTTTTTAACTCTGCAATTATTTCTCTTAATTGTTCGTTTTCTTTTAATTCATCTTCTACTTTTTGATAAGCACTCATAATTGTAGAATGATCTCTACCACCAAAATAAGAACCTATTTTTGGAAAGGACTCTGTCGTCATAGTTCTACATAAATATATAGCTACTTGTCTTGGATAATTTATCGTTTGATTTCTTTTTTTACCTTTTAAATCATCAATATTTACTTTAAAATAATCACAAACGACTCGTTGAATTCTATGTACATCATTTTTATAAACACTTCTGTCTATTAGTTGATCTTTTAAAGCTTCTACGGCAATATCTAAAGTTACTTTACCTTTATTCATCATAAGTGCGTATGCAAAAACTCTAGTTATTGCACCTTCTAATTGTCTTACATCGGAATCAAAACTATTAGCTATATATTCTATAACATTATCAGGAACATCTTGTGCAGCTTCTTGATGGGATATCTTTTTTCTTATTATATTCATTCTAAGTTCAAAATCAGGTGGAGTAATATTAGCAGTAAGTCCCCAATTAAATCTTGTTAATAACCTATTTTCTAGCATCTTTAAATCATCAACAGATCTATCAGAAGCTATAATAATTTGTTTATTTGAATTATATAATTCATTAAAAGTATGGAAAAATTCTTCTTGTCCTTTAGTAGCAGTGCCTAAAAATTGAATATCATCTATTATTAATACATCTATATTTCTATATCTATTTTTAAAGTTGTCAATTTTATTAAAGTTATTTTTATCATTAGTTCTAACTGCATTAATAAAATCATTTACAAATTTATCAGACGAAATATATAATACTTTCATATTGGAATTTTTTAAAATATAATTTCCAATTGCTTGCATTAAATGTGTTTTTCCTAATCCACTTTTACTATACAAGAACAAAGGATTATATGCTTTACCTGGTTTTTCTGCTACTGCTTGTGCAGCAACAAAAGCAAATTTATTACTATTTCCTACAATAAAATTTTCAAAAGTATTATTTGGATTAAGATTTGCATCTTCAACACTTTGATAAGGAACCCCTTCTTGAATATTTTCAATAACAGTATCAGTTTTTGGTTTCTTTCCTACATCTTCTTTTAATTTAAAGACAAATTTAAAGTTAGTGCCTGTAAGTTCATTAAATACTTTTGTAATTAAATCTTTATAATTTTCATCTAAATGTTTAATATGCAGCTTCATAGGAACAATAACAGTAGCTGTATTATTAGATAAATCATATAATTTACTTTCTTTAAACCAAGTATCGTAAGAAAATTCTACTACTTGTTCTTTTATTCGTTCAAGAAATTTTTGCCATAATGTATCAATATCCATCTTTTACCCTCCTATCCCCAATCTAATTTTACCATAAATTCAAAAAAAATCTACATATTTTTACAAATCAACAAGTTTTTCCACAACTTTTCCACAACTTTTCCACAGGATAAATATATACAATATAAGGGAAAGGAATAGTTATCCACAATTTTGTTGTTTTTTTGTTTTCCACAGTAAAAAAATCCACTTTTCCACAGGTTGTTAATATTTGTGGAAACTGTGGAAAACTTTAAAAAGCCATATAAATTAAAGGGAAAAATTTATAAGTTATCCACAGATGCTTGTGGATTTACTTTTTTATCTGATTTTTTTACAGTTAATAAATATAAAAAAATCTAACTTTCAAAAGTTAGATTATATTTTTATTGTTGTTTCCATTCAATCATCCATTTATTATATACTGACGCATTAGAACTATGTGGCTCTGGACTTGGTAATTCCATTTTTACAATCATTGGTATTTTCATCATTCTACCAAAAGCAACACAAGTACCAGACTGTAATGATTTTTGTTTTTCAATAACATCAGCACTAATGTTTGGAACCATTTTTCTAATATATTCTAAATCTGTTGGATGGTTAATTTTGAAAATTAAGAAATTACTACATTGCGAAATAACAGTTTCAGACAATTCTGTTGGTCTTTGAGTTATTAAGTCTATAACTAAACCAAATTTACGACCTTCTTTTGCTATTCTTTCAAATATATTGTAACCTAGCAATTCATTATCAGAATCTTTTTGCACATATCTGTGGGCTTCTTCTAACATAATATGAATTGGTATAGATCCCCTATCTTGCAATCCTTTAGAAAATTTAAATAATAATCTAGAATATATTTTTACTAATGATTTTGCAAATCTATCATCAATATCTTCTAAAACAAAATTAATAATTTGAGCTCTTTTATTGTTACCAATTAATATAATATTAGATATAAATTCATTTAAATTTATAAAATTATCATATTTAAAGAAAACACTATTAGAACTATTATTTAGTGTATGTAATCTTACTTTTAATGCAGTTGCTTCAGCATAAGACTTTTCATTTAATAATAATCCTTCAGAAATTAAAGCAAAATTCAAAGCTACTTCCAAGTCATCTAATGTAAAATACACAGGAACATAATCTTCATTCCATTTTGTATTATTATCTACAAATTGTTGAATATATTCTGTTATTAATATTCTTTCTACAAATTCTCCTTTACTATCTAAGTCAAAACATTTTCTAAATTGTCTTGTATACCCTACACCTGGAACTTCTACATCTAAGTTTAATTCATTAGTATAACAATCTGTTAAAATAGAAAATATTTGATCTCTAATTCTTGCAGACATTTGATTAGAATACATTACAGAAATAATAGCTTTGGCAATTAAATGATTTTTATATCTTACACTTTCAGCATCATTTCTAGCAAAAACTGAAACTAAACTTAACATTTTTTCAATAATTGCTATTTGTGAATAAGCTGTTACATCTAATAAATTAGCATAATCATCAACACTAAGTAACCATAATGGCAATTTAATTAAAGGTGCTTCATTTTGTTCTGTATTAGTAGTAAATATTTTATAATTAAAATTAATATTAATATTATTTATTGATTTAAATGCATTATCATATTCACTAGTATTATTAAATATAAATATATTACTGTTAAAAGGAATTTTATCTTTCATAACAAATAAATTTTGTACAAGTCTTGCTACTCCATAAGTTTTACCCGAACCAGTATTACCAAAAATTGCACTGTGATTAGAAAACATATCATCAATATCTATTTTTATAGGATAATTATATAAAGGAGATATTCCTAACATCATACTTCTTGGATTATTGTCCCCTACTATTTCACCCAATTCATCTTTATTAATAATTCTTACAGTTGCACTTAAGCTAGGTTTTCTAATGATACCAGAATAAAATTTACCATCAATAAATTCTCCTAAAAAGGTAATTTTAATTGTATCTCCACTTATTTCTTCTATTTCGCCTAGTATTTTTTTTTCATCTTCAAATACAACATTATAATTAAGTAAATCTTCATTAATGTTGCCATCAATTTTAACTAGTGCATAATTTTTACTAATTTCCACTATTTCTTTAAACATAACATCCCTCTATTCTTAATACTATCATTATAACAAATAAAAATAAAAAAATAAATAAAAAACATTAAAATTGTTGACATAAACTTAATAACCATATATAATAAAATAGCATTTAACTTTGGAGGTGTTATATATGAAAAGAACTTATCAACCAAATAATAGAAAAAAAGCAAAGAAACATGGTTTTTTTGCACGTATTAAAGGAAAAGTTTTAAATAGTAGAAGAGCTAAAAAAAGAAAAAAATTATGCGCATAACCACTTTTTATTGTGGTTTTTTCTTTATGTTGAAGGTGAATTTATGAAAAAAAAAGATATTATAAAAAATAATAGAGAATTTTCTAGAATAATAAATAAAAATAAAAATGTAAAAAACAAGTATTATTCTATATATTATGAAAAGACAAATTCAAAAAACTTATATGGAATAAGTGTACCAACAAAAACGGGAAATGCTGTAATTCGTAATAAACTAAAAAGGCAAGTAAAAAACATTATTGATAATAATAAAAATTATATACAAAGTTCATATAACTATGTTATAATATTAAGAAAGAGTTTATTAGAAATAGATTATCAATTAAAAGAAAAAGAATTAATAAACCTATTTAGAAAGATTGGAGAATAATATGACAAAGAAAAAGATAATTTTAGTACTAATATCTATACTTATGTTAACAGGATGTACAACAACATTAAAAGATAAAGATAATAAAACGGTAGTTAATACGGAAACAGGGCAATCTATAACAGAAAACATTATTTGTAAACCAACAGATGAAAATGTAATTAAGATATATGAAGAAAATGGTGTTGATATAAAAGATTTACCTAGTTGTAATGAATTTAATCCTGTTAGTAAGTATGAAGGATTATGGACAACATTTTTTGTAAAACCATTAGCATGGGTAATTATTCAAATTGGTAATTTAGTAAATAGTTATGGTTTATCAATAATTATAACTGCATTATTAATTAGATTAGTTTTAATGCCAATAACTAAAAAAACTGCAATGCAATCAGAAAATATGAAAAAAGCTCAACCAGAAATTGAGAGATTAGAAAAGAAATATAAAGGTAAAGAATCACAAGAAGATCAAATGAGAAAAACTCAAGAGATGCTTGCAATATATCAAAAATATCAAATAAATCCTGTATCAGGCTGTTTACTTGCATTTATTCAATTGCCGTTATTATTTGCTTTTTTAGAGGCAATTAATAGAACACCAGCTATATTTGAAAGTAAATTTTTAGGCTTTCAAATGGCAACTACAACATTAGTAGGTATAGAAAATGGTAATTATATATATATCCTATTTATAGTACTTATTTTAGGAACTACATATTTATCATTTAGGAAGACTTTAAAAGACCAAACTGCTGCGGCAGCTCAAATGAAATATACAATATATATAATGTTAGGAATAATATTTATAGGTTCATTAACTTTACCAACAGCTTTAGGAATTTATTGGATAACTTCAAGCACATTTACAATATTTCAAAATGTGTGGGTTGAAAGAAAGAAGGTAAAATAATGAATACATATACATTTGAGGATAAAACTATTGATGAGGCAAAAAATAAAGCTTTAAAAGAATTAAATATAAATGAAGAAAATATAATAATAATTAATAAAACAGAAAAAAATGGTTTACTAAAAAAGAGTGCAAGTATAGAACTTGTAACAATAGATGAAATAATTAATTATTTAAAAGATTCATTAAATGAAATATTATCTTTAATGGGAATAGAAGCTAATTATGAAGTAAGAAGAAGAGAAAATAGAATAGAAATTAAAATATTTTCCGATAATAATGCAATATTAATTGGTAAAAATGGAAGAACTATGCAATCTTTACAAACAATATTAAGATTTATATTAAAAAATCATGTAGCTTCTGATTTATCTGTTATGTTAGATGTTGAAAATTATAAAGAAAAGAGAAATAGAAATATTGAATATTTAGCAAAGAAAGTAGCAAGAGATGTAGCAAAAACTAAGGTAGAGACTAAATTAGATAATATGAATTCTTATGAGAGAAGAATAGTTCATAATATATTATCAGATAATAAATATGTATATACAGTTAGCGAAGGTGAAGAACCTAATAGACATGTAATTATAAAGCCAAGAGAAGATTAATCTTTTCTTTCTTTTTTATTTGTGTTAAAATATTGTGGGTAACGAGGTGATACTATGGAAGATACAATTGCAGCTATTTCTACAGCACTAGGAGTGGGAGCAATATCCATTATTAGAGTTAGTGGAAATGAATCAATTAATATAGTAAATAAAATATTTAAGGGAAAAGATTTAACTAGTGTTTTATCACATACAATACACTATGGATATATAGTAGATAAAGAAGAAATTGCAGATGAAGTATTAGTTAGTGTAATGAAAGCACCAAAAACTTTTACTAAGGAAGATATTGTGGAAATAAATTGTCATGGAGGAATAGCAACAACTAATAAAGTGTTAGAGTTAATATTAACCAATGGTGCAAGATTAGCAGATCCCGGAGAATTTACAAAAAGAGCTTTTCTAAATGGAAGAATTGATTTAGTAGAAGCCGATGGAATAATGAATTTAATAAATTCTAAAACAGAAAAAAATAGACAATTATCTATTAATGAATTAAATGGGAAGGTATCGAATTTAATAAAGGATTTAAGAAATAAATTAGTGGGAATTATATCTAACATAGAAGTTAATATAGATTATCCGGAATATGAAGATATAGAAGTTTTAACTAATGAAAAAATTCTTCCTGAAGTAGTAGACTTCAAAAATCAATTAGAAAAAATCATTAAAGACTCCGAAGATGGAAAGATTATAAATGAAGGAATTAATGTAGGAATAATAGGAAAACCAAATGTTGGAAAAAGTAGCCTTCTAAATGCTTTATTAGAAGAAGAAAAAGCAATTGTTACTGACATTGAAGGAACAACTAGAGATATTGTAGAAGGTAAAATTAATTTAGGTGGCATAATTTTAAATATTATTGATACCGCTGGTATTAGAGAAACAGACAATGTAGTAGAGAAAATTGGAGTAGAAAAAAGTATGGAAATTATTGATAAAGCTGATTTAATAATTTTTGTACTAAATAATAATGATATTATAAGTGAAGAAGAATTGAAAATATTAGAAAAGATAAAAAATAAAAATAGTATAGTAGTAATTAACAAAATTGATTTAGAAAAAAGAATAAATTTATGTAACTATGATAAAAAAATAATAGAAATTAGTGCTAAAGAAAATATTGGAATAGAAGAATTAAAAGATGAGATAAAAAGAATTTATAATATAGATAATATAGATACTAAAGATATGACTTATCTAAGTAATGCAAGAAGTATATCTTTATTAAAACAATCTTTAACTAAGATAGAAGAAAGTATTAATAATATTAATAACGACAGTCCAATAGATATAGTGGAAATAGATTTGAAGAATGCATGGGAATTATTAGGACAAATTATTGGGGAAACATATACAGATGAATTGTTAGATGAATTATTCTCTAGATTTTGTTTAGGAAAGTAGGTGAAAATATGGAATATGAAGTTATAGTAGTAGGAGCGGGTCATGCTGGATGTGAAGCCGCTTTAGCAACAGCTAGATGTGGACATAAGACTTTACTTGTAACAGGTAATTTAAAAAATGTAGCAACAATGCCTTGTAATCCGTCAATTGGAGGTTCTGCCAAAGGAATTATTGTAAGAGAAATAGATGCTTTAGGTGGAGAAATGGGTATAAATGCTGATAAAACCTTAATACAAATGAAGATGTTAAATTCATCAAAGGGTCCAGCAGTTAGATCTTTAAGAGCACAAGCTGATAAAATAACTTATCCACAAGAGATGTTGAAAACTTTAAAAAATACTAAAAATTTAACTTTACAAGAAGCAATGGTCGAAGACCTAATAGTAGAAAATACTGAAGTAAAAGGAATCGTTACTGAAAATGGAACAAAAATTACATCTAATATTGTAATACTTACAACAGGAACATATTTAAAAGCAGATATATTAGTGGGAAGCACAAGAACAAGAAGTGGTCCACATGATGAGAAGCCATCAATGCATTTATCAGATAATCTAAAAAAATATGGGTTTGATATATTAAGATTAAAAACAGGAACTCCTCCTAGAATAGAAAAGAGCAGTATTGATTATTTTAAAACTAAAAGAGAAGATGGAGATAAAGAAGTATATACTTTTTCACATGATATTGCTCCGATATATGATGTTAATAATCAAGAACCATGTTATTTAATATATACTACTTCTGAAACTCATAAAATAATATTAGATAATTTAAATAAATCGGCAATGTACGGTGGACTTGATGATATAAAAGGTGTAGGTCCTAGATATTGTCCATCTATAGAAGATAAATTAGTTAAATTTAAAGATAAAGAAAAACATCAATTATTCTTAGAGCCAGAAAGTTTATATTATGATGATATTTACTTACAAGGATTTTCTACTAGTATGCCAAAAGATGTTCAAGAAAAAATGGTACATAGTTTATCAGGCCTAGAAAATGCAAAAATTTTAAAGTATGCTTATGCAATAGAATATGATGCTATATATCCTACACAAATTAAAGCATCATTAGAAACAAAAGTTTTAAAGAATTTGTTTACCGCAGGTCAAATTAATGGGACAAGTGGATACGAAGAAGCAGCAGCTCAAGGATTAATGGCTGGAATAAATGCTTCATTAAAGTTAAATGGGAAAGAACCATTAATTCTAAAAAGAAATGAAGCTTATATTGGAGTATTAATTGATGACTTAGTAACAAAGGGAACAATAGAACCTTATAGGATGTTAACATCAAGAGCAGAATATCGTTTATTATTAAGACATGATAATGCCGATATTAGACTTAGACAATATGGATATGAAGTAGGACTAATTGATGAATCAAGATATGCAAAGTTTAAAAATAAACTAAATGATATAAGTAAATTTAAAGAATATTTAAAAAGTACGAAAATTACCCCAACCAAAGAGATAAATGTTATTTTTGAAAAAATGGGAACACCATTATTAAAAGATGGAATATATTTATACGATTTACTTAGAAGAAATGAAATAACAATAAACATTTTAAAAGAAAATAATCTGCTAGTAAGTAATTATTCAAAAGATGTAGAAGAACAATTAGAAATAGAAATAAAATACGAAGGTTACATAAAAAAGGTTGAAAGAGAAGCAGAAAAAATGATTAAAAATGAAGAAAAATTAATTCCTAAAGATATTGATTATAGTAGAATTTTAAATTTAGCAACTGAAGCTAGACAAAAACTTGAAAAAATAAGACCAGAATCAATTGGTCAGGCACTTAGAATAAGTGGAGTAAATCCTTCTGATATTTCAATTTTAATGGTGTATTTAAGGAAAAATTACAATGAATAAGGAAGAATTTATAGAAGAATTACTAAAATTGAATATAGAAATTAATGATATTCAATTAGAAAAATTAGAAAAGTATTGTGAAATATTAGAAAGAGAAAATAAATTATATAATTTAACAGCAATAACAGAAAAAGAAAGTGTATTTTTAAAACATTTTTATGATAGTATTACAATTGTTAAGATTATAGATTTAAATAATGAATCATTATGCGATTTAGGAACAGGTGCAGGATTTCCTGGTATGGTGTTAAAAATAATATTTCCTAATTTAAAAGTAACATTAATTGACGCTACTTTAAAGAAGTGTAACTTCCTCGAAAAAGTAATAAAAGAATTAAAGTTAGAAAATATTAAGGTAATAAATGCAAGAGTAGAAGAATATGCGAAAATAGAAAGAGAAAAATATGATATTGTAACAGCAAGAGCAGTGGCACCACTTAAACATTTATTGGAATATGGAGTACCTTTATTAAAAGTAAAAGGAACTTTTGTTGCCATGAAAGGAAATATTGGTGAAGAATTAAATGGTATTAAAAATTATGAAAATAAATTAAAAATAAAAGAAGATGAAATTATAAATTTTAAATTACCAATAGAAAATAGCAGTAGGGTCTTAATTAGTTTTATTAAATTAGAAAAGACTGATAATAAGTATCCAAGAAAGTATAATGAAATAAAGAAAAAAAGTTTGTGATTTGTAAGGCAATCGCTTAAAAAATGTACATAAGTAGTGTAAAGTATTTGGAACTTTATAAAATATAATGTATAAT
>CALVXP010000019.1 GCA_944371525.1 uncultured Bacilli bacterium
AAAGCTACATTCTAAATTTACCAAAAACCTACAATTTTTTTTACCAAAAACCTACAAAAATATTTGACATTTACAAAAGCCTATGTTTACGAAAAAAGAATAGCAGAAATTGTAGAAAAAATCATTGGAGAAAAGAAAATGAAAACTTTGTATTTTAGTGCAAACTTAAATGGATTAGTTGAGTGTTTAAAACAATATAGTTTGGAAGAAGATGTTTACAGATTTATAAATGCTTTGGATTTTTTAAATAAACATATGAAAGATAAATATTTAATTCCAAGTTCTACTGAAATTATAATGAACTGCCTAAAATATATAAATTCATTTTTAATTAAAGTTTGTTTAAGAAAAAATATTTTAGATAATAGTGAAAATCAAATTAGTCTAGAAGAATTAGCTAATAGTTTGTCACCAATTTTAACTTTACTACCAACAAAAGTTAAAAGTAAGAATAAAACTTATGATGTAGGAGATGATAATTGTGTTACAAATGCAATCGCATCTGTAATGTCTGAATATGAATTAAGTGAAGATAAGAAAACAATACAAAGATAAATATATTTTTAAATAATAGTTGTATAACATATATATATTTATATTATATTTTTAAATAATAAACATCATTACAAAATAATTTAAATTAAAATTTTAGTTGCTTTGTATTATTTATAGATAGGAACTTATCAAAAGTTCTTTTTTACTTAATTTTAATAGTAATAATAGTATATAAAATAACTATTAAAGCTAGAACAATAAGTTCCAACACACCCCCCTGTAATAATCTATTATTACTAATATTTAATAAAAAATATTGAAATTCACTTAATTTTATTATATACTTAATACATATATCAAAAGACATTGATCTATGAGGAGTAATTTAGTTAGTATTTTTATAGAGAGGAAGAATGGTGGGAACTTCTAAAAGAAAACTAGATGAAGGTTGCATAGTTAGTTTTATACGTAGCCTGCGTTAAAGGACAAAGTGATAGTGTTTACTATAAGTAAGGTGGTACCGCGATAATTCGTCCTTTATTGGAAGAATTATTTTTTTTGATAGAAAGGGATAGAAGTATATGAAGTTAAAAAGTAGTAGAGTTATGAAAGTTTTTGAACAATATGTAAAAAAATATGATATGAATAATGCTAATATAAAGATGAGATATTTTCATTCACTAAAAGTTATGGAAATATGTAGAGATATAGCTCTTGTAACAGGATTATTCAACGAAGAAGAAGTAATTGTTTGTGAATTAATTGGTCTTTTTCATGAAATAGCAAATTTTGATGAGATGCCAAGTTATAGATTAACTGATGAAACTGATAATGAAGATTATGCATTGAAATCTGCAAGAATGATGTTTGATAATAATATATTAAGAGATATTACTGATGATACTACTTATGATAATATAATAAAGTTGGCTATATTTGCTTATGATAAAAATGGATTACCTAAAGGAATTGATGATAAAAGTGCAGCATTTTGTAATGTACTAAGAGATGCACATAAAATAGATAATTTTAGAATAATGTTAAATTATCCGTACATAGATAGTAGAATTACTACTTATCCTAGTGGTATGGTATATGATAATTTTAAAAAGTTACGAGTCGTAGAAAGAAAACTTACTGAAAATAATTCTGATGAGATATTAGCGGTTTTATCAGATGCGTTTGATTTAAATTATAGATATAGTTATGCACTTCTTAAAAATAATAATTATATTTCTAAAATAATTGAATCGTTAACATTTACAAGTAAAGAAGTAGAAGGATTTTTTAAACAAATAGAGAAAGTATTAATGGCTTATGTTGATAGAAAGATAGGATGATTAAAATGTTAGACAAAAAGTATAATCATAAATATGTAGAAAAAGGGAAATATGAAGAATGGTTAGAAAAAGGATACTTTAAAAGTGGTAACTTAGATAAAAAACCTTTTTGTGTTGTTATACCTCCTCCTAATGTAACAGGTAAATTACACTTAGGTCATGCCTGGGATACAACTATTCAAGATATAATTACTAGATATAAAAGAATGGATGGATATGATGCATTATGGCTTCCAGGAATGGACCATGCAGGAATTGCTACACAAGCTAAAGTAGATAAAAAATTAAAGAGTGAAGGAATTAATCCAAGAGAAATGGACCGTGAAGAATGGCTAAAAGTAGCGTGGTCATGGAAAGAAGAATATGGAGATAATATACATAAACAATGGGCTAAGTTAGGACTTGGACTTGATTATGATAAGGAAAGATTTACTTTAGATGAAGGATTATCAAAAGCTGTTAGAAAAGTTTTTGTAGATTTATATAATGAAGGACTTATTTATAGGGGAGAGCGAATTATAAATTGGGATCCAGAAGCAATGACAGCATTATCTAATGAAGAAGTTATTTATAAAGAAGTAAAAGGTGCTTTTTATCATATAAAATATATGTTAGAAGATAGTGATAAATATTTAGAAGTTGCTACAACTAGACCAGAAACATTATTTGGAGATACAGCAGTAGCGGTTAATCCGAAAGATGAAAGATATAAAAGTTATATAGGTAAGAATGTTATATTACCAATAGTAAATAAGAAGATACCAGTAATCGGGGATTTCCATGCTGATATGGAATTCGGAACAGGTGTTGTAAAAATTACTCCTGCTCATGATCCTAACGACTTTGAAGTAGGAAATAGACATAACTTAGAGAGAATTTGTGTTATGAATCCGGATGCAACAATGAATGAGAATGCATTAGAGTTTAATGGATTAGATAGATATGTAGCAAGAGAAAAAGTAGTAGAAAGATTAGAAGAAGATAACTTATTAATTAAAATTAAAGAAATAACTCATAATGTTGGTTTTAGTGAAAGAACTGATGTTATGGTCGAACCTTACTTATCAAAACAATGGTTTGTTAAGATGCGTCCACTTGCAGACAGAGTATTAGAAGTTCAAAAAACAAATAATAAAGTTAATTTTGTACCAAAAAGATTTGAAAAAATATTACTTCACTGGATGGAAATTACTTATGACTGGTGTATTTCTAGGCAATTATGGTGGGGACACAGAATTCCTGCTTGGTATAAAGGTGATGAAGTATATGTAGGTATGGAAGCACCTAAAGAAGAAGGATGGGTACAGGATGAAGACATACTTGACACTTGGTTTTCTAGTGCATTATGGCCTTTCTCAACTTTAGGTTGGCCAGACAATATGGACAGTAGATACTTTCCTAATGATGTATTAGTAACAGGGTATGACATTATTCCATTTTGGGTATGTAGAATGGTGTTTCAATCATTACATTTTACTAATAATATTCCCTTTAAAGATTGTTTAATACATGGTCTTATTCGTGATAAACAGGGAAGAAAGATGAGTAAAAGTTTGGGTAATGGAGTTGATCCAATGGATGTAATAGAAGAATATGGTGCAGATTCACTTAGATTTTTCTTAACAACAAACACTGCTCCAGGAATGGATCTTAGATATGATGAAGAAAAGGTTAAATCAACATGGAACTTTATTAATAAACTTTGGAATGCTTCAAGATTTGTTTTAATCAATATGGAAGATTTTAAGAAAGAAGATTATACTTTAGATAACTTGAATGATCAAGATAAATGGATATTAACTAAATTAAATCAGACAATAAAAGAAGTAAGAAAATCTATGGATAAGTATGACTTTAATATAGTAGGAAATACATTATATAGTTTTATATGGAATGATTTTTGTGATAAGTATATAGAACTATCTAAATTTAATCAAAATAATACCACTAAGAGTGTGTTGTTAAAAGTTCTTACTGATATATTAAAAATGATGCATCCGTTTATGCCATTTGTAACAGAAGAGATTTATAGTATGCTTCCAATAAAAGAAAGTAAATCTATAATGATT
This sequence comes from uncultured Bacilli bacterium, assembly GCA_944371525.1. Classification (GTDB taxonomy): domain Bacteria; phylum Bacillota_I; class Bacilli_A; order RF39; family UBA660; genus CALVVX01. The sequence continues at coordinate 3,905 of CALVXP010000019.1, forward strand.
TCTAGTTATCCAGTCTATAACAAGAAAGAAATTTATAAAGAAGAAACAGAAAATATTGATAATATCCTTGAGTTTATCACATCATTTAGAAATAAAAAAGCGGAGCTTAATGTTGGATCAGATTTCCAAGTTATAAGTTATATTCAAAATAAAGAAAATGAATCATTAATATTTAATATGCTTAAATTAAATGATAAAATTTGTGATGAAAATAAAGAAATTAATAGTGAAATTGTAGAATATAATAGTTTAAGAATAGATATTTTATATGATAATTCTAAAAATTTAGAAGAAGAAAAAGAAAATTTACAAAAAGAAAAAGAGAATTTATTAAATTCTATTTCAAGAAGAGAAAAATTACTTTCTAATGTTAATTATGTAAATAAGGCTCCTGCTAATATTGTTGAAGCAGAAAGAAATAATTTACAAAAAGAAAAAGATCAATTAAAGATAGTAGAAAGTAAATTATCTAATATGTAAAATGAGACGACATTTTATTATAAATGTTGTCTTTTTATTACTAATATGTTATATTTTTATTAAGTGATAAATTATGAAAAGAATTGTTAGCATAATACTTATTATAATAGTTTTAATATTAATTTATTTTTTTATTCCTAAGATAAAATTAGATAGTACAGAAGTTACTTTAAACTATAATGAAAAATATAGTGAAGGTAAAGTAACTGCTAGAAATGTATTTAAAGATTATACTAAAAATGTAAAAGTATTAGGTAAAGTAGATACTAAAAAAGTAGGAAAATATAAAATTGATTATGTTCTTAATTATGGTATGTTAATCTTAAAGAAAACAAAAACAGTTAATGTAGTAGATAAAAAAGAGCCTGTTATTACTTTGGAAGGAAATACAGATATTACATTATGTCCTGGTTGTAAGTATGAAGAAGAAGGATTTAGTGCTACTGATGAATATGATGGAGATTTAACTGATAAAGTAATTAAAGAACAATTAGAAGATAAAATAGTATATACCGTAGAAGATAGTTCTAAGAATAAAGTATCAGTGGAAAGAAAAATTAAAGAAGAAGATAAAGAAGCACCAGTAATAACTTTAAATGGATATGAAAATGTAACTATATACAAAGGTAATGTGTATGTTGAAGAAGGTGCTAGTGCTACTGATAATTGTGATGGTGATATTACTTCTTTAATAGAAATAAGTGGAACTGTTGATAATACTAAAGTTGGTGTATATGAAATAACTTATACAGTTAATGATAAAAGTGGTAATACTACTAGTGTAAAAAGAAAAGTAAGTGTAATATATCCACCAAGTGGAGGAGGTAATGGATATATATATTTAACTTTTGATGATGGCCCTAGTAATCTTACTTTAGATATTTTAGATATACTAAAAGAAGAAGGTGTTAAAGCCACTTTCTTTGTAACAGGTCAGTCTGACTCTACTAATTATATAATTAAAAGAGCATATGATGAAGGTCATACAATAGGATTACATACTTATTCACATGAATATAGTTATGTTTATAGTTCCGTAGATAATTATTTTGCTGATTTAAATAGAATAAGTAATAAAGTAGAAAATATTATTGGTAAAAAAACTAATATTATAAGATTCCCAGGAGGAAGTTCTAATACTGTTAGTAGAAATTATAGTATCGGTATAATGACTCGTTTAACAGGAGAGGTATTGAATAGAGGTTATAGATATTTTGATTGGAATGTAGATGCTGATGATGCTGGAGGAGCCTATACTGATTCTAATAGAATATATTTAAATGTAGTTAATAATCTTAGTCATTATAAGACAAATGTTGTTCTTATGCACGATTCTTATGGACATACTGCTACTAGAGATGCTCTTAAAAATATAATACAATATGGAAAAAGAAATGGATATAAGTTTGCCAGTATTGATGACAGTACACCAACAGTAGTACATGGAGTAAATAATTAATTTATAAAAAAATATATTTATATATAAAAATTAATAATTTTTTAAATAGAATACTTTGTATAAATAAAAAACATATACTTAATTAGGTGAATTATATGAAATATAAGATTCTAATTATAGTTATGTTTTTTATTTGTGTATTTACTTTATCGAAAGTACATGCTGAAGTAAATGGTTTAACCCTTTTAGGTAAAGTTATATATTTAGATGCTGGACATGGTGGAAAAGATTCGGGCGCTGTTTCTAATCAATTTTTAGAAAAAGATATGAATTTAATTTTAGTAAAAAAATTAGAACAAAAATTAGGAAGTAAAGGAGCTATTGTTTATTTAACAAGAGATGGTGATTATGATTTAGCTCCTAAAAACTATGCTGTAAGAAAAAGACCAGATTTAACTAAAAGAGCACAATTAATAAACAATGCTAAAAGTGATATGTATATATCAATTCATTTAAATTCTGATACTAATCCCGCTTGGAAAGGACTACAAATATTTTATACTACTAAAAATAAAGAAAATGAAGAAATTGCCCAAGTAATGTATAACACACTAAAAAACAACATATCCAATATAAAAGAAAATAAAAAAGATAATAGTTATTTTATGTATAAGCAAATAACAAGACCAGGAATATTAATTGAAGCAGGATTTATTTCTAATCCAAATGATAATTATTTATTAAGACAAGAATCATACCAAGATAAACTCACTGAATTAATAACAAAAGGAGTAGAGGATTATTTTAATAAATAAAAAAGGAATATTATTTTATAATGTCATTAATTTAAAGTATATTTAAATAATGTGATTCTTAAAAATTTATTAGGATTAAGTAAAAGTATTTAATAATCGTTATTATATGTTTGTTTAAATTTTAATAATTTTAAATAAAAAGATAATTATGCAAAATTAATATTAACATTAATTGAGATGACATCAGACTTTATTGCGATATATAGATGTGATAAAAAAATGGAAATATATTATAATTAAATTTGACAACTAGATAATAAAATGTTAACTCATTTTCATGGTGATCATTATTTTGACATACCATTTTATCTATTAAACAAATCACGAAGTGAAAATAAAGATGTTAATATTTTTTGTGCTAAAGAGGGAAAATCAAAAATTAATAAAATTGGAAATTTAGCATTTCCAAATTCATTTAAAGAAGTCTGTAATTCGCTTAATTTAAAATATAATTTTAATGATAATTTTGTAGTTGATAATTATAAAGTAAAAAGATTGTTATTAGAACATGGAAAAATGAAACGGGCTTTTGGTTATATTTTTTCAAAAGATGATATATGTGTTGGTTTTACGGGAGATACTTCTTTATGTGAAAATGTAGAAAATTTATCAAGAAAATGTAATTATTTGTTTTGTGATTGTATGTTTGTTAATGGTAATAGTAGGCATCAAGGAATAGATAATTTAGAGTATTTATCCAAAAAATATCCAAAATGTATTTTTGTTGTTACTCATTTGGAAGATGAAACTAGACAAAAATTAGAAAAAATGAAAATAAAAAATGTTATTGTACCTGATGATGGACAAATTATAGTGGTGAAATAATTATGAATATAAATAATATAGCAATGGTAAGAGCAACAAATGTTATTCCTTTTGATGGAGTTGTTAGATCTTTAAGTGATGTTCCATATTTATGTAAAAATATTGGATTAGATTTTTTTGCAATGATAAGTGATTTATTACACGAATTAGGTGTAATACCATCTATTGATCCAGCAAGAATGTTTGAAGAAAATTATTATGATGAGATGGTTGCATTATCTTCTAAAATTTTAATGGAATATTTGTCTTATGTTTCAGATTATAATTCAATGGTTTTATTTTCTTTAAATGGTATTTGTCCTGATGATAATGAACATGGATTTGCAAACAATACTTTTTCTAATAAGAATGTAGCAATTATAGAATCATTATCAGAACATATAGATCAAGTAATATCATTAGTTCCAACTGATACAGCAGTTAAAGGTGATGTAGTATTATCTAATAGTGCAGTAATATTAATCAAAGAAAGTTTATATAACACATTAAATGATACACAAAAAACATTATTGCATAACAATAGTTTTTCTATAAAAACTTTTACTGGTTCTTTAAAAGACGCTATTAGAAATGAATTACAAAATAGTGGTAGATATATTCCTGAAACATTAAGTTTATCTGCTAGCACTGGTGGCTTTATGCCTTCTGATACAAGTGAATTACAAAAAGAATGTATCAATAATATTGCGCATACTTATAGTTTATCTCAAATGAAGTATTTTAACTTAATTACTTCAAGAGATACTTCTATGCCTAAATATTGTGAGGTTTGTGACGAATTTGATAATGCAATTAAAGTACAAGATTATTACATTAAAATGTTTTTAAATGAATTTTTAATTTATATAAATGCTTCTGATGATATGATTAATAGTATTTTAAATAATATTCATTATAAACCCTTTTTGTTAAAGGTAATAGAAATGATTAAAAAAATAGGAATTGATAAGTATAAAGAATTTGTGGATAGTTATAATAAAAAACTTAAAGAACAGCAAGAAAGTATGACATTAAAGACACCAGAAGATATTATTTATTTTTATGGAGAAAAAAAGCATAAAATTTAATAAATTAAAAGGAAATATGTTATATACATTTAAATAGAAAGTGTTTAAAAAATATAAAAAAGTTATAGAAGAAGATAGAAAAAGATAATAAATAAAAAAGAAAGATTAGTTTAAATCCTTCCTAAAAATACAAGTGTCTATCATTTTATAATTTTCTTTTTTATATAGAGAATGGGCTTCTGATCTAGTCTTATTAGAAGTTAAATTAATATAAGAACATTTATTATCTTTACAAATAACTTCGGCACTATTTAAGAGTAATTTTCCAATTCCCATGTTTCTAAATTTAACATCTACACATACATTATTAATAATAGCATATTTACTATTTTGAATAGTATTTTCTATAAAATCTATTTCAAGCATTCCTATTATTGTATCTTCTATTTCTGCTACTATAATAATATTGTCATTAGGATTATTAAAATCATGATAAACTATATTTTTATTAAAACATTTATTAAATAAATCAACTATGGCAGTATGATCACTAGCAATAGTTCTTCTAATTGTAACTTTCATTAAATATTACCTCCTTTAAAATTCAAAATATTTTATTTCTTTATCATCATTACAATTTTTTCCTGTTATGTATGATGAATTGTCAAAATATTTATTAATAACTTTATTATTTACTTTTTTGTTATCTATCATATTTATTATATCATTAATACAATTAACACATCTATTTAATGCTATCATATATAATTCAATAAAAGAATAATTATAAATTTCATTAATATCACAAGGATGATTCCATTCTTTTTTATCTAAATTTAAGTAATGAATTTTTTTATCATATTCAACATTAAAGGATAATTCCTCTTTTTTTATAAATTTATCAGGTTGAACATAATCAATAAACTTATAAATTTTTTTCTTTATACCAGTTTTATCATAATTAAATATTTTGTTAAAAATATACATATCTTTAAGTGACTTTATATAAATTGAAGACGCATTATTAATGTTGTATGTTTCTTTCATAATTTTATTAATCATTTCTGATAATTCTATACTTATTTTATTGATGTTAAATATATTTTTATAAAACTTATAATTTTTAGGTATAACTTTTTCACGATTATAAATCATGTAAATGTCTATATAATATTCCATTTCTTCATGTAAACTATTATACTTATATGTAGATTTATCGTTTTTGTTAAAAATACCTGTTTTGTAAATTATGAAAGGATGAATTGTTTTATCAAGAAAATAATGACAAATAGATCCGTATAAATAGGAAATTATATCTTTGTTATTTTCTAAATTGTTGTTAATAATATAAGTAATCATATTTAGAAAATAATCCTTAGTTTTAGTAGTATGACTAATCTTTTGAATTTTAGATATAGTTTTGTGCTTTTTTCCTATAAATAAATTATAAAACATATAAGGGTCAGTTCCTAAGGAATATGTTCTAAGATTATTGATATTACCTTCAATTTTGTGTTTAGACTTATCATTTAATTTATTATAAACATCTACTGCAAAATATGAATGAGTCATTGAACTAGGCATTTTTATCATCCCTTATATTAATGATTATATCACAATTTACCATAATTATAACAAAATTTTTATATCTTTTTTTAGTGATTTATGCTATAATGTGAAAGTAGGTGATAACATGGAAAAGATGTTTAAAACCCTTGAAGAACAAATTGATATATTAAGGGGAAAAGGATTAATTGTTGAAGATAGTGATGAAACAAAAGAGATTCTTCTTAGAGAAAATTATTTTTTTATAAATGGATATAGACATTTGCTTATGAATTCTGTTACCGATAAAACTTTTGTAACGGGAGCTACTTTTAAGGAATTATATTCAATATTTTTATTTGATAGATATTTCAGAAATATATTATTTAAAAATTTGTTAATAATAGAAAATAATTTAAAATCAATAGTATCTTATCAATTATCTAAAAAATATGGTTATCGTGAGAAAGAGTACCTAAATGTAAAGAACTTTACAAATGAACATAGTAAACAAAAAAAAGTTAAAGATTTAGTAGATAAGATGAAAAGACAAATTAGAGTAAATTGTGCTAATCACAATGCGACAATGCATTATGTAAATAATTATGGATATATACCTTTATGGATATTAGTTAAAGTATTATCTTTTGGTATAGTATGTGAACTTTATACAATATTAAAACAAGAAGATAAAGTTGCAATTGCAGATATATTTGGAACTAGTACTTACAATATGGAAGAATTTTTACCAATACTCGCTAATTATCGTAATTTATGTGCACACGAAGATATTGTATATGAACATAAAACGGAAAGATATATTTCTAATAATAAATATCATGAATTATTAGGGATACCAATGATGGATGGTGAATATATTTATGGTAAGAATGATGTTTTTGCATTAATTATTGTCTTAAAGCATTTACTTAAAGATGATGAATTTCATGATATGATGCGTGAAATCGAATATGAAATAGAAAAATTAGATGGAAGAATAGATTCAATACCAATAGAAAAAATATTGGATAGAATGGGGTTACCTGTAAATTACATGGAAATATTAGATTTATAGAAAGAGGTTAGTGATGGAAAATAATAAAAAACAGATAAATAATAGTAATGTAGTGATATTAGTAGTAGCAATATTATTATCTTTTATAAGTGGTACACTAGGATCTTATTTAGTAATTACAAATGTTCCTAGTATATCTAAAAGTATTGTAGAAAATGTTACAAAATTAGATTATACAGAAAATTCAATTGCTGATTCCGTAGAAAGAGCATATGATGCTGTGGTAGTGGTTGTTTCTTATAGTAAGGGAACTAAAATATCAACAGGAACAGGATTTGTATATAAAAAAAATGATGATAAAGCATTTATAATGACTAATAATCATGTAGTAGAAGGTGCTGATGAAGTAAAAATTATAAGAAGTGATAATGAAGTTATTGATGCTAATGTCCTTGGTGGAGAAACTTATTCTGATATTGCTGTATTAAGCATAGGAGCAAATGATGTATTAAGTGTTATTGATATTGGAGATAGTTCTGAAGTAAGATTAGGAGATACTGTATTTACAATAGGTTCTCCTTTAGGGGAAGCTTATAGTGGTACTGTAACTAAAGGAATATTATCAGGTAAAGATAGAATGGTAGAAGTAAGCTTTTCTGGGAATACTAGTGATTATTACATGAAAGTATTACAAACTGATGCTGCAATTAATCCAGGAAATAGTGGTGGCCCACTTCTTAATTTAAACGGAGAAGTAATTGGGATAAATTCATTAAAATTAGTCCAAGATGAAATTGAAGGAATGGGTTTTGCTATCCCTATTGAAGATGCTTTATTATATGCTAATACATTAGAACAAGGTGGTGCAATAGAAAGACCATATATCGGAATTAGCATGTTAGATGTATCTGATAGTTATTATTTATGGCAAGCAGGAATATCAGTTCCAGAAGGTATAAATACTGGAGTTGCGATAGTAGAGGTAGTAGATGGTTCTCCGGCTTCTAAAAGTGGATTGAAAAAAGGAGATATTATTGTTAAATTAGGAGAAGAAGGCATTGATTCATTAGCGGAATTTCGTTATGAATTATATAAACATTCTCCAGGGGAAGAAATAGAAGTTACATATAATAGAAATGGAAAAGAACAAAAAACTAAAATAACATTAAGTAAAAATTCTTAAGAAAACTAAAAAAGTTTTCTTTTTATATTGACAAGTGTATAAAATACACTTATAATGTAATTGTGGTGATAAGATGCAAGTAAATAATCAATTATATAAAAATATAGGTATACATGTTATATGCTCTATTTTTACCGTAGATAGGGGAGTAGTTAAAATTCTTTTAATAAAAAGAAAAAATGAGCCTTATAAAGGTAAGTGGTCTTTAATAGGTGGATGTTTATATAATAATGAAACTATTGAAGAAGCTATGAACAGAGAAATCTACGAAAAAACAGGACTTAAAGATGTAAAAATTTATTTTAGCAATATTGAAAGTACTGTTGATAGGTCACCATTAAAAAGAATGATAGCTATTAATTTTATAGGAGTAATAGACACAAAAAGATCTATATTAAAAGATACAGAAAAGACAAGTAACTGTGATTGGTTTGAATTAGGAATGGCTAAATGTTTAGCATATGATCACGACAAAATATTAAATGAGGCAAGGAAAAATTTAAAGAAATTAATTATATCATCAAATGTTTTAAAAGAATTATTTCCAAATGGTTTTACTTTACCAGAACTTCAAAAAACATACGAGACAATATTGGAAAAAAAATTAGATAGAAGAAATTTTCGTAAAAAAATAATTAATTTAGGGTTAATAAAAGAAACAAACAAAACAGAAGTATTTGAAGGTAAAAAACCTGCTAAAAAATATGAATTTAAGAATGTTATAGAAGAAAAAGATATATTTTAATGTATGCAAATACATTTTTATATATAAATAATAAGTGTACAAAATACACATAAGGAGGAACTGTGATATATATAGAAAATGAAGATAATATAGGACTTTATGAAATTAAAATTAATGAAAATAATTTAAAAAATATTAGAAAAAGAATAATATACATTTGTGGATTAATAACAGTAAAAATTAAAGAAACAACAAAAGAAAATTTGTTTACAAGCGAAAGATATATTGTTCATAGTAAAGAACAGATTGATACTAATTATAATTATGAGCCAATTTATGAAATAGTATATCAAGAAATTATTTTTCCACCAATAGTGGATATAATTAGTAAAATATTAAATGGTCAAGAAAAAGAAGTTTTAAATTTGTTTACAACTAATGATTTAAGGGTGAGTAAATTAGAAGAATTTAATAAAATAAAAGAAAGTATTCTATTAAAATTAAATAATTTAAGCATTAATACAAAAAATTTATGTGTAGAGTTAGAATTAATAAATCATAGATTAATTAAACTATCTAAAAAATATAGTTTTGAAAATTTTGATAAAGTTAAACCGGTATCTGATTTTTATGAAGAAATAGTTGAATATATTCAGCTAATGCCAAGAAAAATAATTTCTAAAGATGAATATAAAAATATGATAGAATTTTTGGGAGTAAAGAAAGAGGTGAATACAATGAACGATAGTGCAAAAAGATTAATTAGAATTAATAAAAAATAAATAGGAGGTACTAAAATGAGTATAATTGAAGAAATAAAAAAAAGGGAGCAAAATTATAAAAAAATAAGAGGTAATGATAATGAACAAATAGAAGAATATAAAAATATTAAAAATAAAAGTAATTGTAATTTATCAAACAAAACATTAATTTCTTTTGATTATTTTCAAAGACAGTTTTTAAAAAAATATCCTAATTTATATCTTATTAGAATAATTAGATTAACAAAAAGAGAATCTATACCAACTTATCAAGAAACATATTATAGTAATAAATTTGAAATTAATTATGCATTTATTGATGATAGTGCATTAAAAAATATTATATTTAAGTATGGAGATTTAGTTTTTAAAGACCAAAAAAGTTATGTTATTGATTTATGTACAACAAAGGAAATTTCTATTGATGATGTTTTACTGTTATGTCCAATAATTATTAGGTATAATAGCAGTTATTATAATGAAGATAAATATATTCAACTAAAATATTTTATAAATAAATTAACAGATAAAACTTTTCCTAATAAAATATCAATGTATTTAGAATGTGTTTCTGAAAAAGCATCTCAACCTAATACACGATTTCTTTTAAGCTCTAATAACGCTTTAGTAGATCAAAAAAGTTTAGATCAATTTTGTATAGAACTTTTAAAAAAATTAGAAAAAGAAACAAATACATTAATAGAAAAAGAAATTGCAATTTATCAAAGTATAAGAAATAAGTTATTAAAAGGTCAATCTTTAAATGACAATGAATATGAAATAATAAACGCCTTTTTATTAGAAAAAGAAGAAACTATTATTAAAAGAAACACACTGCTTCAGAGAAGTTTAGTAAAGAAGGAAGAAAGAAGATGATATATTTAATTCGACATGGACTTGACGATGAATCTTATATCGGAGGACATTCCAATGTAGATTTAACTGAATTTGGTATAAAACAAGTAGAAAATACAGGAATATGGTTAAAAGGAAATAATATAAAAGTAAGTAGAATATATACTAGTGATATTAAAAGAGCGGTAACAAGTTCTAATATAATTGGAAAAATACTTAATTTAGATATAATAAAAACAAGTGAGTTAAGAGAATTAGATAAGGGATTATTAACAGGATTAAAAAAAGAAGTAGTTATGGACAAGTATCCAGAATATGTGAGTATAGATAAAGTTGATGTAAAGTATCCAAGTGGTGAATCAATGTTAGACTTATATAATCGAATAAAAGTTTTATTAAAAAATATAGACAAGTATGATAATTCATTATTAGTAACACATAGAGGAGTAATTAATATGATATATGTCCTTCTGAACAATGATGAACTTACTGTGGATAAAGAAAAATATGGAGTAGAACATGCTTCTGTTCATGAACTTAATTTAGAAAAAAGAAAGATAAGGAGAATTAAATAATGGTAAAGAAAATAGTTTTAACTGGGGGACCTTGTGCGGGCAAAACAACTGCTTTAGCAAAAATTGAACAAGACTTAATTAGTTTAGGTTATAAAGTGTTTGTAGTAGGAGAATCAGCAACAGAACTTATTAAAAGTGGAGTTAGGCCATTCGGAGATAAATGCTTAAATTTAGTAGAGTTTCAAAAAATAATAATGTTATATCAATTACAAAAAGAAGAAATATATAATAAAGTATTAGAGCAATATATTAATGATAATGTAGTAATAATATATGACCGAGGAATTTTAGATAATAAAGCATATATTAATGATGAAGAGTTTAAAGAAGTACTAAATTATATATCATATAATAAAAACAAAAAAATATGTGAAGAAGATTTACTAGATAGATATGATATGGTAATTCATTTAGTAACTGCTGCAGATGGAAAAAAAGAAGCATATACATTAAATAATAACAGTACAAGAACAGAAGGAATTGAAGAAGCAATAAGATTAGATAAAAGAACAATGAATGCTTGGATTAGACACCCTAATCTAAAGATAATCGATAATGAAAAATCATTTAATACTAAAATAGATAATGTAATGCAAAAAATATATGAATTATTAAATAATCCTATTACACTGAGAACTCAATTAAAATTTAATGTTGAATTAGAAAATTATGCATTAGAACAAATAAAGAAAAATTCTATACCTTTAGATATTGAACAAATATATTTAAAAAATAATTTTTATGAAGAAAGAATTAGAAAAGTAACAACGGATAATAATAGTACTTATTATTATACAAAACAAATAAAGAAAGAAAATGTAGAATCAGAAGTTATAATTAATAAAAGAATAAGTCATGAAGAATATAATTTATTGAAAAACACTTGTGAAATAGAAGATATAATATATAAAAGAAGATATACTTTTATTATAGATAAACAATACTATAGACTAGATGAATATGGCAATTATTATATCTTAGAATTGGAAATTACTGATAAAAATAGAAAAATTAATATTCCTGAAGGTATTCATATAAAGAAAGAAATGACTAAGAAAAAAACAAAAATTAGCAATTACTATTGACAATTGCTAATAATGTGTTATAATTATAATTGTGAAAGGAAAGTGATTATATATGGATTTAATGCCAAGAAATTTTAGTTTAGATGATATATTTG
>CALVXP010000020.1 GCA_944371525.1 uncultured Bacilli bacterium
GATATTCAGTTGGTTCAATAATTTGTAAATTAGTATGTAGAAGAACTTTAATTTTTCCTTTTTTAGTTTTGTAAGTGAAGTTTTTAATAAGTTCTATTATTTTTGGGTTAGGTTTAAATTTTTCTAAGATTTTAAATTCAAGCATAAAAAATGCCCTCCTTCCTAGAAAGAGAACATTAAAGTTTTATATAAAATAAAAACTTACGAACCATTATAGTCCGTAAGTTGTATTCAAATGGAGCGGGTGATGGGAATCGAACCCACGTGGTCAGCTTGGAAGGCTGAAGTTCTACCATTAAACTACACCCGCAAAATCGATAGGCAAATTAATTGTATTATAAATTTACCTATCTGTCAACCCTTTTTTAATATTTTTATAAATTTTTGTTAGGATTTATTAAAGTTAATGCAACTTTACCTTTTTCAGGGAATATTTCATCAACATAACAAGTAACAATATCTCCAACATTAACAACTTCTAATGGATGTTTAATATATTTATCTGTTAATTTAGATATATGTACAAGCCCATCATTTTTAATCCCAATATCAATAAATACTCCAAAATCAACAACATTTCTAACAGTACCTTCAAGTTGCATACCAACTTTTAAGTTTTCTAATTTTAATATATCACTTTTTAATAAAGGTTTAGGTTGATCATCTCTAAAGTCTCTATTAGGTTGTTTTAAACATTTAATAATGTCTTCTAATGTATAAATATCAACATTATTATCCTTACTATATTTTTCTATATTAATTTTATCTAATTCTTGTATTAATTCATCATTACCAATATCTTTAGTACTAAGTCCAATATCTTTTAATAGTTTTAATGTAATATTATAACTTTCTGGGTGAATAGAAGTAGTATCTAATATATTATCTCCATCAATTATTCTCATAAATCCAATTGATTGTTCATACGCTTTAGGTCCTAATACTTTAGCTTTTTTAAGTTCATCTCTAGAAGTAAATTTTCCAATATTTTCTCTATAATTAATAATTTTATCAATGGCACTTTTAGTAAGACCAGAAATATATTTTAAAATAGATGGACTAGCAGTATTAATATTAACACCTACATTATTTACTGCTTTAGATACTACAAAGTCTAATGTTTCATCTAATTTTTTTTCATTTACATCATGTTGATATTGTCCTACACCAATACTTTTAGAATCAATTTTAACAAGTTCACTTAATGGATCTTGTAATCTTCTAGCAATACTAATAGCACTTCTTTCTTCTACATGTAAATCAGGAAACTCAGATATAGCAAGTTTAGATGCTGAATAAACACTAGCACCAGCTTCACTTACAATAATATATTCAACTTTTTTATCTTTATACTCGTTAATTGTTTCCGCTACTAATTTTTCGCTTTCTCTGGAAGCGGTACCATTACCAATAGCAATAATATCTATATCATATTTTTTTATTAATTCTTTTATCTTATTTTTTGCTTCATCCCACTGATTCTTCGGTTCATGCGGATAAATAACACATATTTCTAATACTTTAGAAGTACCACTTATAACAGCTAACTTACATCCTGTTCTATATGCTGGGTCTAATCCTAATACTGTTTTTTCTTTCATCGGAGGAGTTAATAAAAGTTTTTCTAAGTTTTTACTGAAAATATCAATAGCTTGTTCTTCTGCTACTTCTTTAAGCTCCGCTCTAACTTCACGTTCAACACTAGGAAATATTAATCTTTTATAACTATCTTTAATGGCATCTTCTACTATCTTAGACACTGGAGAATTACTATTCTTTATAATTTTACTATTTAAGTAATTAAGAATGTAATCAGTATCAACTTCAATTCCTACAGATATGATATTTTCTTTTTCTCCACGATTAATTGCAAGTATTCTATGTGGTTTTATATATTTAACTTTTTCACTGTAATCATAGTACATTTCATATACTTTAGTTTCATCTATAGCATTCTTCTTAATTTTAGTCACAATACTTCCGTGATTATGCATATTATTTCTAAGCCATTTACGATAACTAGCATTATCACTAATCCATTCCGCAATAATATATTGTGCTCCCATTATAGCATCTTCTATACTTTTAACATTTTCATTTAAGAATTCTTTAGCCTTTTCTTCAATATTAATATTATTTGGAAAACTCATTATAATTTTAGCAAGTGGCTCTAATCCATTTTTTATAGCTTCTGTTGCTTTTGTTTTCTTTTTCTCTTTATATGGTCTATAAATATCTTCTACTTCTACTAATTTAGTACACTTCATAATATTGTCTCTTATTTCATCCGTTAGCATATCTTTTTCATCAATAATCCTTATAACATCTTCTTTTCTTTTAAGTAAAGAGACTTGATACTCGTATACTTCATTAATATTTCTAATTACTTCTTCATCTAAATTACCTGTTGCCTCTTTACGATATCTAGCTATAAAGGGAATAGTATTTCCGTCTTCAAGTAATTTTAAAACACTTTCTACTTGGTTATCTTTAATATTTAAATTGTTTGCGATTTCTCTTATTATTTCACTGTTCATTATTATTTCTCCTAACTAAAAAAGATATAATTATCTTTTTTTAAAATTATATCATACTTTTTAATGTTTTCTTAAGTTATTATCTCTATTTATATTTTTATCTTTAATATTAGCATAAGTAATTAAATTACTTCCATATTTTTCACGAATACTATCTATGGCTTCTTGTAATTTATCTTCATTTTCATCATTGTTTTTACTAAATATTGATAGTTGAACTCTTTTTGTAGTTGATAAGTCTGCGACTCCCACACAAAGCCCTCTTATTGACTCTTCTGTCCATATACTATTAAAAAGTAGGGTAGCTATCTTATAAATATCTTCATCACTACTAATAGAATTTTCTAGTTTTTGTTGTTTACTTACTTTTTCAAAATTACTATATTTCACCCAGACAGTAACCGTATTTGCATACATTTTACTTTTTCTAAGGCGATGCCCTGTATCAATAGTAAGTTCTTTAATAACTTTAAGTATTTCATTTATATCAGTGTAATTGTAAGGCAAAACGGATGAAGAAGATATACTTTTAGGATTCTCATATATGTAATCTACTTCTGAATTATCAATTCCATTAGCATATTCCCACATCATTGTTCCCATTTTTTTAAATATTCTTTCAAGTAATTTTTTATCAGTATGAGCTAAATCATAAATAGTATTAATATGTAGTTCTTTTAGTTTAACAGAAGATCTTTTACCAATCATAAATAAGTCAGATACATCAAGTGGCCACATTTTTGTTTCTATTTCATTATTAAATAGAGTATGTACTTTATCAGGCTTTGAAAAGTCAGATGCCATTTTAGCACATAGTTTATTATTACCAATTCCAACATTTACAGTAAAACCTAATTTATTTTTTATATCTTCTTTTATTTTATAAGCACATTTGATGGGGTCTCCGAATAATGTTGTTAAATCACTAAAATCCACAAAACATTCATCAATTGAATATCTTTCAATAACATTAGTATAAGTAGATAAATAGTTAAACATAGCATCGGAATATTTACGATATATTTTATAGTCTGGTGCATATACTTCAAGATAAGGACATTTGCGCCTTGCATTATATAATGTTTCTCCAGTTATAACACCTTTACTTTTACAGGGATTACTTTTAGCAAGAACAATACCTTTTCTTTTAGAAGCATCTCCTCCTATAACGGCATATCTATTTCTAATATCTTTCTTATATCCATTTTTTACCATTTCTGTGGCAGTCCACGAAAGAAAAGCATTATTAACATCAATATGCATTATTATTCTTTCTTTCATAACCATCACCATTTAAATAATAATACATATGTTTGTTAAGTGTCAAGTTAATATTAAATTTATTTATATAAAATAAAAAATATGGTAAAATAAAATTAAGAATGAGTAGTGGAGTATAAAGTAAGAAAGAGAATAAAGAAGAAGCGAATTATAAATAGGGAATATTATACTAAAATTGTAAAAAAAAAATTATCACAAAATTTTTAAAGTATATTTTTAAAGTAAATAAAAACAAAAGTATAAATATAATGTTGGAGATAATATTTACATAAATTAAATTTATTATAAAAGAAGTAATCTGTATATTTATATAATTATAATTTTTAGTAATGGTGATATAACATGAAAGAGTTATTTAAAAATTTAAAATTTGTATGGAATTATACCGAAAACCAAAAAGGGAAGTTAATTATACTTATAATTATTGGTATTGTTCAAATTATAATTAATGTTATTTTCCCTATTTTAAGTGCTAGAATTGTAGTTTCTTTAACTACTAATGAATATTTTAGAATTTTGTTAATAGCAATAATTATTTTGATATTAGATAGTGTTTATAATTGTTTAAATTATCTTGTAAGAATAATTACTATTAAGGTACATAGAAATGTATTGTTTGAATTAGAAGTTAATTTAGGAGAAAATATTTTAAAATTAGAAAATGAATCTTTAGATAAAAACGGAAGTGGTGTATTTATTCAAAGACTTACTGGAGATACTTCTAGCATATCAGGTGTTTTTAATTCAATTTTAGAAATTTTAACTCGTTTAATAACCTATATTGGAATATTAATAGCCATGTTTATTGTAAATAAATTAGTTTTTTTATATGTAATTTGTTCATTAATCATTCTTTATGTTTTAGAAAGGGTAAGAACATTTAAAAAAAATGAATGTGATAAAGAAGCAAGAAAAGCGAAAGAAAAAGCCTCTGGTTTTATAGGTGAACTAGTCCGTGGTGCGAGAGATATAAAAATGTTAAATAGTGAGGATGATTTTATAAAAGAACTATCTAAGAAAATAGATGATGCTAATTATAAACAAATGAAGATGAAAAAAGTATCTTGGAATTATTATTTGATAATTGGACAATTTGATAGTATATTTTCTTTTTTGCTAATAGTTTTATTAATTATATTAATGAAAGATAATTATTTGATACCTACCACAGCTTTAGTTTTATATAATTATTTTGGTAGAGTATCCGGATTAATTTATACGGTTGGAAATTTACTTGAATATATTAAAGATTTTAATTTATCTAGTGAGAGAATAAGAGCAATTATAGATGATAAAGAATTTACAAAAGAAAAATTTGGGAATAAGCATTTAACCAAAGTTAATGGGGACTTTGAATTTAAAAATGTTTCATTTAAGTATGATACAAAATATGTATTAAAAGATTTAAGTTTTAAAGTAAATGCAAACGAAACTGTTGCTTTTGTTGGAAAAAGTGGAGCAGGTAAAACAACAATTTTTAATTTATTATGTAAAATGTATAAGGTTAATTCAGGTACTATTACAATTGATGGTGTAAATATAAATGAACTAGATAAAGATTCTATAAGGGGTAATATAACTATTATAAGTCAGAATCCTTATATATTTAATATGAGTATAAGAGACAATTTAAAACTTGTAAAATCAGATTTAACAAATAAAGAGATGAAAGAAGCGTGTAAAATAGCATGTTTAGAAGACTTTATAAAAGAACTTCCAAATGGATATGATACTATTATTGGAGAAGGTGGTGTAAATTTATCGGGAGGTCAAAAGCAAAGATTAGCAATTGCAAGAGCATTAGTTCAAAAAACAGAGATAATTTTGTTTGATGAGGCCACATCTGCATTAGATAATCAAACTCAAGAAAAGATTCAAGAAGCAATTGAAAATATGAAAAATGAATATACAATATTAATTATTGCTCATAGACTTTCCACAATAATAAATGCAGATAGAATTTTATATTTAGATAATGGTAAGATAGAAGCTGAAGGAACACATAAAGAATTATTAAAAAATTGTGAAAAATATAAAAAATTATATGAATCAGAAATTATAAATAAAAGTAATAAAAATAATATTTAAGTAAGGAGGGGATATTTTGGACTTATTAAATGAACAAATATTAGAAATCTTATCAATGCCACAATTTTCAAATTTAAATATACGGCAAAAGGGAACTGTAAGAGAATGCATTTTAGCAAATTGTTTAATCTTATCTATTGAAAAACAACAGTATTATTTAGAATTAATCAAAAATAACTTAGTTAGTATTGAAGACTTAGGTGAAGTAAATTATTATAAAGATGATGTATGTTATGGTGGAATAGTAGAAACCAAAATAGTAAGGACTTCATTAGATGAAGAAGGAATGATATATCCATTAAACTATCATTTAAAATATAGAGAATATAAAGAACCAATAGGTAGGTTAACAAAATCAGTTTTACATGAATTCGGTCATATAGTAGTAAAGAGAACAACAATTAATTTGATGGAAGGAAAAGGAAGTTCCAATGATGGATTACTTATGGATATGGGCGGACTAATTATAAATGAATCATTTACTAGAGATTATGGTCATGCCTTTTGTGAGATTATAAATGAGTTTACTAATTTTCTAGCATTTAAGGCATATTTATCATATACTGAAATAGACAAAAAAGCTATCAAAAAGATGAAAGCATTCGCTAAAGCCAATGGCTTACAATGTGAAGATACAATAAGTTATTTAAATATATTGCCAAGTAATTTATTTACATCTTTTTCTGAATCTTTTTTAGCGGAAGAAATTATGCCTGACGGAACAAATAAAATGTTTAATCTTTTATATGTTAAATATACTCCTTTAGTTAAATTAATAATGCATTCTTTTCAAAATCCTTGTTGTACTTATCAAGATTTAGTAATTGCTTTTAAAAATCAAGAAGGATTATATGCTAAAAAAGATGGAAAACCTATAAATGATTTATTATATGGTTATTATGAATCATCATTTCATGTTCAAGAATTATTTGATCAATTTATGGGCGATAGAATAACATGGGAACAATTTTGTACAACTTTTGATGAAGAAATGTTTAGATCGCAAATTAATTATAACTTTATAACAGAAAGTATAGAAATTTTTACTAATTTTTATAGGAAACGAGTTGAACACTTTATTAAAAAAGGTGATATAACAGAAAAAGATGCTAGTAACTTATTAGATGACTATGAAAAAACTGTAAATAATTGTTTAGCTTATTATGAATCAAAACCTAAAAGTAAATAATATTTTTTCTAACCAAACCTTAATATTTTATACTATATAAGTGAAAGGTGATAACAATGGACAAAATATATGATGAATATTATTATAAAATATATTATTGGGCAATTAAGAAAACAAGAAATAAAGAAGATGCCGAAGATTTAACTAATAATATATTTGTATCTATATTTGAATATCTTGGTAAAAATATTCAAATTGATAAATTAGATAATTTAATATGGAAAATTGCTTATAATTGTTGGTGCACCAAAGCAAAAAAATATATTAAAGAAAAAAATAATATTTCTGTCGATGCAAATTATGATGTAGGTTATCAAGACGATATGTTAGACAAAGTAATTTATAGAGAAATAATAGGTGAAATTGACAAGTTTAATTTAACAGAAAAGGAAATAATAGTATTTAAAATGTATTATTGTGATGACCTTTCAGTAAATGAAATAGTTCAAAAAATAAATACTAGTCAGTCAAATATAAAATATTATTTGTATAATGCTAGAAAAAAGATAAAGGAGAGATACAATGATTAATTTAAATTTAGATAAGTATTTAAATATTGCAAATGAAGAAAAGTTAAAGCATGGTTTAGAAAACTATGCACCATTATACCCCATGTTAAGAGTTGAAAATAATAAATTATATATTGGAGTATTATTAACTAATATGGAAGAGAATGTGTGGGATGTTAATGAACAAATTAAACCAAGTTATTGGATGTTAATTGATACAAAAGATTTAAGCATAATTGAATTTTATAAAACAGAAGAAAAAGACTTTGTTATAGGAACTTTAATTCCTAAAGATATTACAAACAAACAAAAAGAGATTTCTAAATATACAGTTGAAAAAACATTACAATATGAAAAATATTTAATTGAAGATATTAAAAATGATGGTTTACCAATACAAAAGAAATTAGCAACTATTCTTAATGATGAAATAGATGTTGATGGAAATAAAGTTAATATAAATGATTATTTAATTTCAAACTTAGAAGAAGACATAAAAGAAAAAGTAAAAGAATTAGTAAATGTATTAGTTTATTCCAAATATGGCTCTTTAACTTTTTATTATGATAATTTATTTAATCAAATAGTTAATAAATATAATAATGAAGAAATTATTGATAAAGAAAAAATAAAATTATGTATTGAAATTATGAATAATTACTATGATGGTGTTATTGGTATAGATAATTTCTTTAATATATAATTTATTAGTAAATAATGACCTATAGAAGTATAAATAAAATTACTTTATAGGTTTTTTATTTATTTTGGTATATAATAAAATAAATTATTAGCAAGGAGGAATTAAATTGGATAATAAATTAATTGATGCCATAAATAAAAGAAAGTTAGATACATTACTTTTACTTGTTGATAAGTATCCTAAAGAATATAATACTGTTAAATCTATATCAAAATTAATAAACGAAGTTGTATTTAGAAGAAACGAAGAACAATATGATAATGGTGAATTTTATTATATAGATTATGATAAAACCATAATAATTCTTTTGATAATGCTATTTAAATATCATTATAACGAGATATATGAAAGTAGTTCTAAAGAAAAAGAGTTACTAATAAAATCTTATAACGAAATAATTAATAATAAAGATGATTTTGAAGAAGAGACAATAGTTTTATTTGAACTTTTAATAGGTGATAAAAAAGTTAATTTTAATCCTTTAATTTTATCGTTACTAGATCATATTAATAGGGAAAATGCTTTTATTATTCCAGGTCTAATTTATCAAATATGGTGTGAAGACTTTAGAATGAAATGTAGTATATCAGGTAGAAAATTTACTGTTTTGGAATTGTTAGAATGTGAAAATAGACATTTTACGGTTAACGGTATTCTTTTAAATGAAAAAGAAAAAATTGAATATGCTAAAAAAGAGTGTATTAATTTATGTTGGATAGATTCGGCAAGATTGGAAGATTTAGAAAAATCAAAAATACTTTTATCTAAACTTAAAAATACAGTAGTATTAGAAGAGATAGTTAAATTAACGACAGAACTTTGTTTAATACACAATAATTTTATACCATTTGTCTATCAAATTTATGAATTAATAATAAAAGACTCATATTAAGTAGTACTTTACATTAATAAAATTAACAGTAGTTGCTAATAAATATTTACTTGTGCTATAATACTTAGGGAAAGGGCTGATAATATGATTAATAGATTAGAAGCAATATTAAAAAGATATAATGAAATAAAAGAAGAACTTAGTAGTCCAGAAATAGTATCTAATATAAGAAAGATGACAGAATTATCTAAAGAACAAACAAGATTAGAGAAAACAGTAAACATATATGAAGAATATAAACAAGTTCTTGAAGATATAGAGGCTGCTAAAGAAATGCTTAAAGATAAAGATATGGCTGAATTTGCTAAAGAAGAATTATCTAATTTAGAAGAAAGAAAAGTACAAATTGAAAAAGAGTTAGAAATAATGTTATTACCACATGACCCTAATGATGAGAAGAATGTTATTGTAGAAATTAGAGGAGCTGCTGGAGGAGATGAAGCCAATATTTTTGCGGGCGATTTATTTGATATGTATCAGAAGTATGCAAATGGTTTAGGATGGAAAATAGAAGTACTTAATGCTGAAGAAGGAACAGCAGGAGGTTATTCGCAAATAGAATTTATGGTAAAAGGAGAAGGTGCTTATTCTAAATTAAAATATGAAAGTGGAGCTCATAGAGTACAAAGAGTGCCTGCCACTGAATCACAAGGTAGAGTACATACTTCAACTGCAACCGTATTAGTAATGCCTGAAGCAGAAGAATTTGATTATGAATTAGATGAAAGTGAAGTAAGAATAGATATAACTAGAAGTAGTGGATGTGGTGGTCAAGGAGTAAATACAACTGATAGTGCGGTTAGACTTACCCATATACCTACTGGTATTATTGTATATTCACAAACAGAAAGAAGCCAAATCAAAAATAAAGAAAAAGCATTTAAAATATTAAAAACAAGACTATATGATTTAAAACTTCGTGAACAAGAAGAAGCAAACCATGCTGAGAGAAAAAATAAAATAGGAACTGGGGAT
This sequence comes from uncultured Bacilli bacterium, assembly GCA_944371525.1. Taxonomy (GTDB): domain Bacteria; phylum Bacillota_I; class Bacilli_A; order RF39; family UBA660; genus CALVVX01. Next base: position 10,175 of record CALVXP010000020.1, read on the forward strand.
AGAAGTGAGAAAATAAGAACATATAACTATCCACAAAATAGATTAACTGACCATCGTATTGGATTTACTTCAATGAATTTAGACCGCATTATGGATGGAGAACTTGGAGTGGTTATTAATGAACTTATCAACGAAAACCAAAGAAGAGAACTTGAAGGAACTCTTGAAAATTAAAAAAAGAGTAGAAGATAGTAATATTCCACTGGCAGATTTTGAGTATATCCACAGATATGTGGAAAAGAATAATTTAGGAATGGAAGTTTTAAACAGTTATGTGGATAAACTTATAAATGGGGAACCAGTTCAATATATAATTGGGAATGTTGACTTTTACGGAAATATTATATATGTAAATAATGGCGTGCTAATTCCTAGATTTGAAACCGAATTACTAGTAGAAAAGACAATTAAATATATTAAAAACACATTTAATAAACAAGTAAGTGTTTTAGACATTGGAACAGGTTCTGGATGTATTGCTATAACAATTGCTAAAAATACTAGTTCAAAAGTAGATGCTGTTGATATATCAGAAGGTGCAATTAAAGTTGCTAAAGATAATTGTATCCACAACTCTGTGGATATAAATATATTTAAAAGTGATATATTTAGTAATGTTAATAAAAAATATGATGTAATAATTAGTAATCCACCTTATATTGCATATGATGAAGAAATAATGGAAATTGTTAAAAATAACGAACCACATACAGCTTTATATGCAAGTGATAATGGTTTATATTTTTACGATAAGATATTAAAAGAATGCAAAAATTATTTGAATGATAAATTCTTAATTGCTTTTGAAATAGGTTATACACAAGGAAATAGTATAAAAGAGTTAGCACAAAAATATTTAAATAATATAGATGTATGGATAGAAAAAGATTATTCAGATAAAGATAGATTTGTATTTATAAAAAGTAAGTAGAATAGAAATATTCTATTTTTTTACTGTATTTATGTATAAAAAAAAGATATTACCCTCAATATGATATTGAAAGGGTGATTAGTGTGAGAAAACTAATATTAATAATATTAACAATAGTAACTATATATGTGGTATATAACAATGTAAAAGCAGAAGAAATAGTGATACCTAATACGGCAATAAGACTTAGAGTTATTCCTAATAGTAATAATTTATTAGATCAAGAAATGAAAGCGAAAGTAAAAGAACATTTAGAAAACAATTTATATAAAAACTTTGCTAATATAAATAATATAGATGAAGCAAGAATAATGATAAATAATAATATTCCTAAAATAGAAGAAGATATTACAAGTATATTTAAAGAAAATAATTATAATATGAATTTTAAAGTTAAATATGGTAATAATTATTTTCCTGAAAAGGAATACAAAGGTATTATTTATGAAGATGGATATTATGAATCATTAGTAGTAGAAATAGGAGAAGCAAAAGGAGATAATTTCTGGTGTGTATTATTTCCCTCATTGTGTTTACTAGAAACAGAAGAAACTACTGATGTAGAATATAAACTTGGAGTATTAGAACTTATAAATAAAATATTTTAGCATTAATTAAAAGTATTCATAATAATATTTACTAGGGTGAATATGTATGGGTGCTTTTTTTACTACTTTATTAATTGCAGTTAGTTTATCAATGGATGCTTTTTCTTTATCTCTTGCTTATGGTATGCAACAGATGACTAAAAAGGATAAAATATTATTATCAGTAATTGTGGGAATTTATCACTTTTTTATGCCTTTAATTGGGTTAAATATAGGTGGTGTCATTTTAAAATATATAATAATAGATATAAGTATTTTAGTATGTATAATATTTTCTTTAATTGGATTAGAAATGATAGTATCTAGTATTAAAGATAAAGAAGATAAAATATTAATATCTTTAATTGGTTTTCTTATATTTGGTTTCTCCGTTAGTATTGATAGTTTTACAACGGGAATAGGTCTTAATATGATAAATAATAATTATTTAGAAGTAACTAGTATATTTGCGATAGTAAGTGCAACATTTACATATTTAGGACTTCTTCTTGGTAATAAATTAAACTTAAAATATGGAAAATATTCTACAATACTAGGAGGTAGTCTTTTAATTATATTAGGAATATATTATTTAGTTAAATAATAGTAGTAAAAAACATGTATAAATATTTTGTTTTTGAATATAATAATAATGCATTATTTTTTTACAAGATTGACTTTTTGTAAAAAATAGTGTATATTATTATTGCATTAAAAAAGTGCGATAATATAAATGTTAATCGCTTCCAAGTGGTGCGAGTAATAAATGATCTTGGTCGTGAAATGTTAATCGCCTCTAGGTGGTGCGAGTAATAAATGATCCTAGTCGTAAATGTTAGAAAATTCTATTTTTTTAATAGAGTTTTCTTTTTATATATGTTATACTTTGGGTGGGGGATGATGTTATGGAAATACAAACAGGTTATCTGTATCATATAAAAGATGAATTTTTTACAAAAATTAATGATAAAGGATTAATGATTAATCATGAAAGCGGACATTCTAGACCGTCATATTTAGCAATTAAAGATGATAAATTATTATGGTTTATTCCATTGAGTAGTAAAATAGATAAATATAATGTAATTATTCAAAATAAAATTAAAAAGTATGGATCTTGTAAATCAATATTAATTAAGAAAATTGCTGGTCGTAAACAGGTAATTTTAATTCAAAACGCTTTTCCTACTTTAGAAAAATATATTCAAAGTAAACATACAATAGATGGTAGAGTTATTAAAATATCAACTGCTCTTGAAAGAGAAATAGTAGGCGATTTTAAATATCTTCTTTCTTTAAAACAAAATGGGAATAATTTATTCTTTACAGATATTGATAAAATTAAGATAAAAATGTTAGAAGAACTTGCAAAAATAAAATAAATATTTTAAATGTTAAAATCATATATTATTGTGAAATTTTAAAATTATGAAATTATTACAAATTATTGTGAAAACATATAGAAATTTGTTGACTTTAATAAGGTTTTATGATAAATTAATGTTGAGCACGAAATAGTGTTTTTATTTTAGGAAAAAGGATGTGTATTATGAAAAAAGTGTTTAAAAGTATTAAGACATACTTTAAAGGCGTAAAAAAAGAATTTGAAAAAATTAGATGGACTAATGGAAAAGATTTAGTTAAGTATTCAGTTGCTACATTTAGTTTTATGTTATTTTTTGGTGTTTTCTTTTATTTAATTGATTTAGCAGTAGCTTTAATAAGGAGTGCAGCATAATGAAGAAAGAATGGTATGTAGTTAATACAATAAGTGGTCATGAATACAAAGTAAAAGAAAAACTAGAAAATCGTATTAATTCAATGGATTTAGGAGCTAATATATTTAGAGTAGTAGTTCCAGAACAAAAAGAAATTGAATATAAAGATGGTGTAAAAAAAGAAAAAGTAAAGAAAATGTTTCCGGGTTATGTACTTGTTGAAATGATTATGTCTGATGAAGCATGGTTTATTGTCAGAAATACACAAGGTGTAACTGGTTTTATAGGATCTTCTGGTAAAGGTGCAAAACCTATTCCATTACTTCCACAAGAAGTAGATCGTGTTCTTGGGGCAATGGGAATGAGTAGAATTGATATTAGTAAAGATATTCAAGTTGGAAACAAAGTTAAAATTATGGATGGACCATTTAAAGATATGATTGGAAAAATAGCAGAAGTTAATATGAAAGAACAAAAACTAATTGTAATGGTTGACTTATTTGGTCAAGAAACTTCAGTAGAAGTTGAAATATCACAAGTAGAAGGAATGTAATACACATTTTTACATAAAAATAAATAAAAATTAAAAAATAATTGAAAATTATATAAAAGTATGATATTATTAATGACGCGAGGCGTATATAGCCTTTAAAATATAAGTGGGAGGCGCGGACAAAGCTAATAGAACCACTCGCGAAAACGAAATATTTATAGGAGGTGTTTTTCGTGGCAAAAGAAATTACTAAGAAAATTAAATTGCAAATTCCAGCAGGAAAAGCTACACCAGCTCCACCAGTAGGAACTGTACTTGGACCAGCAGGAATTAATCTACAAGAATTTTGTACAAAATTCAATGATGCAACTAGAGATAAAATGGGAGATGTATTACCAGTAGAAATTACTATTTATGATGATAGAAGTTTTGATATGGTATTAAAAACTCCACCAGCTGCATTCTTATTAAAAAAATTTTTGGGAATTAAGAAAGGTGCTTCAAAAGGAGAAACTGTTGCTACAATTTCTAAAGACAAATTAAGAGAAATAGCTGAAACTAAAATGCCTGATTTAAATGCATATACAGTAGAAGAAGCAATGAAGATAATCGAAGGTACTGCACGTAATATGGGTATTAAGATAGAAGAATAATTAAAATAATTAATCATATAGGTAATTACCTATGTGGAAGGATAAAATAGTCCGCATAACCACATAAGGAGGAAAGTTATGAAGAAAAGTAAAAGACATGTAGCTAACTTAGAAAAAGTTGAAAAAAACAAACTTTACACTATTGAAGATGCTGTAAAGTTAGTTAAAGAAACATCTAATTCAAAATTTGATGCTACTGTAGAGGTTGCAATGAACTTAAACTTAGATGTTAAAAAAGCTGATCAACAATTAAGAGGAGCAGTAGTGCTTCCACATGGAACAGGAAAAAGCAAAAAAATCTTAGTTTTAACTAAAGGAGAAGGAGCAAAAGCTGCTAAAGAACTTGGTGCAGATTATGTTGGTGATGTTGATATGATTACTAAAATTGAAAAAGAAAATTGGTTTGATTTTGATGTAATTATTGCAACTCCTGATATGATGCCTATGCTTGGTAAAATTGGTAAGTTATTAGGACCTAAAGGTTTAATGCCTAACCCTAAGACTGGTACAGTTACAAATGATGTAGCTAAAGCAGTTGAAGAAACTAAAAAAGGTAAAGTAAATTATCGTACAGATAGCTTTGGAAATGTTCACGGAATTGTTGGAAAAGTTAGTTTTGATGATGATAAATTAGTAGAAAACTTAAAAGCTTTTGTAGAAGCAATTATGAAAGTAAAACCTTCTACTGTAAAAGGAACTTATGTTAAGAATATATCTATTTCATCTACTATGGGTCCTGGAGTTAAACTTGATTTAAATTCTTTTGACAAATAATAGATAATAGTATATAATATATTTTGCAAAGAAAATTATGCCGTAGACAGTAAGGACGAATGTTTAAAAATCTTACCGAGGAATAAAAGATAAATCTTTTTGTCCCTCGAGGTATTGAGGGACTTTTATTTATGGCATTAGGAAAGGAAGGTAGGGAAGTGGCAAACGCTAAGGTATTAGAGCAAAAAGCTCAAGTTATTGCGGAAATTAAAGAAAAGTTTGATAATGCAAAGTCTGTAGTTTTATTTGACTATCGTGGACTTACAGTTTCAGAAGTTACTGAACTAAGACGTGCACTTAGAGAAACTGGTTCTGATTATAAAGTATATAAAAATACTTTAATTAATAGAGCTCTTGATGGAAGCAATTATGATATTCACGAATATCTAGAAGGTCCAAGTGCTATCTCA
>CALVXP010000021.1 GCA_944371525.1 uncultured Bacilli bacterium
CTCCTTTCGGAAGTGTATTTTATCATATTATTTGTAAATTCCTTTTTTATTGTGTCTACTCTATGGGGTGCATTTCACTTTTAGTTTCCTTTTTCTAAATACTTAGATTTCACATTAAATAAACTAGTTAAGAAATCTTTATTTCTTGCAAGTATTTCTCTTAATTCTCTAGCTCCTTGGCCAAAATAATTCTCTCCACTTGCGGATATTCCATAAGCATCTATTCCTAATGAATTAGCAATATATATACTTCTATATAAATGATAATTTTGTGTAATTATAACAACTTTATCGATATTATAAACATTCTTTAATCTATATATACTATCATAAGTAGATAGTCCATAAACATCTACAACTATATCTTCTTCTGGAATACCATTATTTATTAAATATTCTTTCATTTTAGTTGTTTCATCATAATCTTTATGTTCTGAGTCACCACTTACAACTACTGTTTTTATATCTAATTCATTATATGCTTCAATCGTTTTATCCAATCTATCTTTTAACATTAAACTAAGTCTACCATCATCATATACTTTGGCTCCAAGAACTATTATAGTATCAATATCTTTTACTTCATCAATAGTTTTTATTTTATCCATAACAGTATATTTAACATAATAGTTTATTCCCATCGCATATACAAATATAGTTAATAATATTACACCTAATATAAGTAATATTTTTTTATATGTTTTCATCTCTTATTTGCTCCAATATATTATCTTTCTTAATTTTACTAGAAGAGTATAGCATAGATAATAATATTATGATAAATACTGAAATTACAGCAATTATTATACTAGTCCATGGAATCATAAATCCATTAGATACTACATCTGCCATTGACTTATATATTAAGTATACTACAAATAATGATACAGGAAGAGCATATAATAATGATTTAAGTCCAAAGAATAAACTTTCAAAATATAATATTTTATTAAATCCTTTTTTAGTTAAACCAATACTTCTTAAAACTGAAAATTCGCGTCTTCTAAGAGCAATACAAGTATTAATTGTATTAAATACAGAAGTTACTCCAATTAATGTTACTAAAGCAATAAATCCATACATAAGTATTTTTATTACTAATAATAAATTCTTTTGCATTTGCATACTAGTGGTTAAATTAGTATAATGTCCAGCATCTGTAGCATTTATTTTTTCACCTATTTTATCTAAATTAGTAAAATTATCAGCCTGAATAGCTATTTGATAATCATCTAAAGCATTTGTATTATCATTTTCTGGATAAAAATCAATTGAATTATAATTGTTATATAAATAATTAAATGTTTTTTCATTTACTATTACTTTTATACCTTGATATCCTTCAAACACTTCTAATAATGATGATTCTTTATTAGCTATATATATATTATTTAAATTATTATTACAAGCAGATTCTATAACACTTTTATCTTTTGTCATAGTATAATAACTTCCATATTCAGGATCTTCTACTTTTACATAATAATCTTTTAAATCACATGCTTTAATAGTAGCATTGTCCTTTAACATATTTACTTTGTAATTTTTTCTATTTCCATTATTGTATACTACAGTACTAATTGTATTATAAATAATAATCTTATCTTCATTAAGTCCTAATTCTTTTAGATATTCATTATAACTTTCATCGTCTAGTTTAATTAAGTTTACATAATCATAGTCAACTTGTTTTAATTCTTCATCATACATAAGTTTATATAATTCTTTATATTCATCGGTATACATAGATTTATCTATTTTTAAATCAATAGTAGATAAAGTGTATTTAGTAAAACTATTTATATCTGGTGAATGTAATAATTCATCTACTAATTTATCAAATTCTTCATTATCACTATATTTATATACCATAATATCAGTATCATAAGTACCTAACATCTCTTCAGCACCACTTGTAGTATAATCTAAGAAAGCTGAAAATGATATAAATAATACAATACTTATAAATAAAGATACTATTGTTATACGATATTTCTTTTTATTTCTTTTAATATTTTTAAGAGCAAGATCTCCTTCTACTCCAAATATTTTACCAACTAGTTTATTTGTTTTAACTTTTTTACCTTTAATTTTTATATCATCATTTTGTCTTATTGCTTCAATTGGTGATACTCTGCTAGCACTTCTTGAAGGAATAAATGCTGATAATAAGATTACTACTATCATAAATAGAATTGGTACTAATATATAAGTTAAATTTACGGTTAATTCTAAATTATATTCAAGTAAACCTTTAAGTAAATTATTCATAATCATTACAACAATACCTATTCCAAGGAAAGCACCAAGAAGTCCTAAAATAATTCCAATAGATCCCACTATAAATGCTTCAAAAAATACAGTATGTGATAATTGTTTTTTAGTTGCACCAATGCTTGAGAATAATCCAAATTGTTTTTTTCTTTCCATTACAGATATTGCAAATGAGTTATAAATAACAATTATACATCCAATTGAAACAAGAGCTAACATTATTGATAAAATTGATACAAACATACTACTTATATTGTCATATCTACTCTCTCCATACATTGCAAGTAAAGAGTCATTATATATTATTTTATCTTTAGAATAATTAATTTGGGAAGCAATCTTTTCACTTCTATCAATAATATTTTTAGGTTTATCAAAAGTTAAATAAAGGTTAGCATTATTACCAATATCATTATTTAAAGTAAATACTGAGTAACCACAAGCACTATAATCTTCATAATTACTTCTTTCTACAATACCTACTATTTTATATGTTTTAGTACCTATTATATCAAGAGTTTCTCCATCCTTATATTCACCATTTTCTAAAGTAGTTTCTCCGTCTACATTTCTAGTACCATAAAATAATGTAATAGAGTCTCCTACATTATAAGTAACTCCCCCATTTGATTTAATATGTTCTGATATTACTATTTCATTATCATTTTTAGGAAATGCACCTTCTTTAAGTTTTAACTCATTAAAGTATTCTTTATTAACCCCTAAAATAGCTAAATATGGTTTATATTCATTTTGACTATCAAATTCACTAAACCCTATTTTATTTTCATAAATATAGGTATATTCATCACTTTTTATTTTATTAAAATCATCTTTATTAATACCTACAAATTCAGTATGATAACTACCATTATAACTAATTACTTCTTTTATCATATAGTCACTAAAAGTAGAAAATAATAGTCCTATTCCTACCATTAATGCTGTAGATAATATTATTCCAATAATTGTTACAATTGTTCTTTTTTTATTTAAAGTTAAATGTTTTATAGTAAGTTTATTTAGTATTTTCATCTTTGTTTTCCTCGTCACTTATTATTTTTCCATCATTAATTGTAATAATTCTATTTGCACATTTTGCTAAATTAATATCGTGAGTTATCATAATAATTGTTTGATTATATTTAGTATTAGATAATTTTAATAATTCTATTATTTCTTTACTTGATTTAGAATCCAAGTTTCCTGTTGGTTCGTCTGCTAAAATAATATCTGGTTTTGCCATTAGAGCACGACCAATACTAACTCTTTGTTGTTGCCCTCCAGAAAGTTCATTAGGTAAGTGTGATACTCTTTTAGTAAGTCCTAATATATCTATTAATTCATTTAAGTATTCTTTATCTACTTTCTTACCATCAAGTAAGACTGGTAATGTCATATTTTCACTTACATTTAAAATTGGTATCAAATTATAAAATTGATAAATAAGTCCTACTTTTCTTCTTCTAAATATAGCTAAGTCATTATCATTTTGTTTAAATACATCAGTTCCGTTTACAATAACAGTTCCACTTGTAGGTCTATCTACGGCTCCAAGGATATGAAGTAGAGTACTTTTACCAGAACCTGAAGCTCCTACTATTGCTACAAACTCTCCAACACCCACTTCAAAAGATACATTATCTAAAGCTTTAACTAAAGTATCTCCTTTACCATAATTTTTACATAAATTTTTAACTTCTAATATTTTCATTTTATTTACCCACTTTCTTAAGTATTTCTTCTTTTGTTATTCCTAACTTCTCTAACGAAGAAATAATATTTTTTATTTCTTTTATTCCTTCTTCTATTTTACTATCTTTTACATTATCAATATTTCCAGATATAAATGTTCCTTTCGTAGACAAACTAGTAATAACCCCCTTATTTTCCAAAATACTATATGCTTTTTTTACGGTATTTGGATTTATTCCTAAATTACTAGCCATTTCTCTAATTGAAGGCATTTGATCTTTACTTTTTAAAATACCTAAAGCTACATATCTTTCTATTTCACTAACTATTTGTTCATAGATTGGAGTTCTACTACTATAATCTAAATTAATCATAATAATATTCCTCACTTGTATCAGTATTATTTTCTATTTTGTATTTATCAATAATCTCATTTATTTTATTTATATCATTAGTGTAATATCTATAAAATTTATTCCTGTGATAATTAGATATTTCTATAAAAGTATATTCTGAATTAGCATCAACACTTTCATTTATATTATCTTTAATATAGTCATATAATACTAATTCTCCTTCTCTTTCTAAATTATATCCTAGTATATAAATTGATAATTCTTGTGCATCATATTTATTAAGATCTTCTTTTAATGATTTATTTTCTATTTCCATTATTTTATTAATAATTATTTTATTATCAGTATTTATAGAATACTCTCTCACTTCATGATCACTATAACTATACATTTCTATATTTAATCCATTTTCATTAGTTTCAATACTATTTGCTAAATGTTTACGACATAATTCTATTAACTCATTCGTATATTTTTCATTTACTGTTAAACTACCTAACTTTATACTATAAACATTATCATAATCAATATCATTGATGTGTTCTTGAATTTCTTTATTTTTACTAATTCTATCTACAATATATTCAAATTCTTGAAGAGATACATTAAATGTATAACTATATATTCTATTGTCTTTTAATTTAAAATTAATTCCAACATATTCTTCTTTATCTTCATTATTTGTTCCATATCCTGTATGAGTAAGCAAATAATTAAGTAATTCTTTATCTTCAAAGTATACATCACTTATTCGTGAATTATATTGTCCTGAACCAATGTGTTCAATATTTAAATATTTAATGTCATCAACACTAAAATTTTTATTTATTTCTATGCCAAAATCAATTCCCTTCATTACTAACATAAATAGTGGTAAATAAAATAACAATGTAAATATATTTTTCTTTAAATTATTAATACCTTTTTTAGTTATTAAATCATAGATAAAGTAATATGCAATAATTATTACAAGTAAAATTAATAAAGATATAATATCAAAATAAGATTCCCTTAATATTAAATATACAAAAGATAAGATTGGTACCATACTTAAACATTTAACAATATTGTGAACCATTATATTTTTAAATGAAGTTTCTGATACTTCCATTTTTCTTCTTAAAAATAAGAAGTAACCAATTACAATATAAATTAAACTTAATATAAATGTTTTTATTATAGAAATAGTATTATAAACATTAAAGTTTGTATTACCATTAAATAAAGTATTAAATATAAAATTAGATGGTATAGTATAATTATAACTACTTGGCTTTCTATTTAAATACATCGTATATTTATTTTCTTTAGCTAAATTTCGTGATGCTGTTCCATGTCCATAATAATTTTCAGTTTGACATTCTTTATTATTACATTCTATTATATATTCACTATCATGATTAAGTGGAAGACCATTATTAATAAAGAAATGCATAAATGGTACTAAAAATAATATTAATGCACTAACAACAAGACTTGTTATCATATTACCTGATACACTTACTGCTATATTTGAAACAGTAAATACAAATACATATGCTACTGTCCATAAAATAAAGTAATCTATTACCATTCCTAAAGGTACTACTAAATTAGGAAGCGTACTAGACAATATATAAATAAATATTGCGTTTATTAAATTCATAAGTACAAGTATTCCAATACCTCCAATGGTATTAGTTATAAATATTGACTTTCTACTAATAGGCATCGAATTTACAAAGTCTACACTTTTCTTTTTAAAAACATATCCAAATAAGCATATAGATATTACTATAGGAAGAATAAATACTCCAATAAAATTAATTATAGATATACCAGGAAGTGTTATTATTTCATTACTATAATTATTATCATTCATCATAAATAATGATAAAATATTAATGATAGGTATTATTCCAACAAATATGGCAAGTGCCCCTTTTGATTTTTTTAGATTTTGCTTTAAGTAATTAAAATTAAATAAATTTATTAAATTCATATCCTAAAGCCTCCATTTCATATATAAATATTTCTTCTAAAGTAAGTGGTAAGTAATCTAATATAATTGGTTTTAATTTTTCTAGTTTTTTCTTACTTGTTTTATCTTCGTCTTTAATAATTAAAGTAGCTACACTTCCACTTTTCTTATAACTAAGGATATCAATATCTTTAAATGTTTCTTTATCATAATCTCCTTTTAAGCATATTTGTACTTTATACATATTTGTTTTTAATGTATCAATATCACTTTCAAATAAGATACCACCTTTATATAAAAGTCCTAAGTTATCACAAATATCTTCTAATTCTCTTAAGTTATGTGATGTCATAATGATGGTCGTATTTTTATCTTCCATTTGTTTAGCAATTACTTTTTTCATTGTATTTCTAACTACTGGATCAAGTCCGTCAAATGTTTCATCAAAAAACATATATTTAGCATTTGTTGCAATTGCACATATTAGAGCACATTGTCTTTTCATACCCTTTGAGAATGTTGATACTTTTCTATTTAAATCTAGATGAAATAAATCTGCTAGTTCCTTTAAATATACCATATCAAAATTCTTATATAGTGCTTCATAATATTTTGCAGTATCCATAAGTGTATATGATGGATAAAAGAATAAATCATCTGGTACAAAGACCATCTTTTGTTTTAATTTTTCATTATCGTTTACTTCTTCTCCATCTACTGTAATATGACCACTATCAGGTAAAAAGATATTATTAATAAGCCTAAGTAAGGTTGACTTACCTGCCCCATTAGCACCAACTAGTCCATAAATACAATTATCTTTTACTTCACAGTTTAAGTTATCTAAAACTTTATCTTTATCATAAGCTTTGGATAACCCTTCAATTTTAATCATAATTCTTCCTCCATTACATTATATATCTGTACTAGTACAAATAGTACAATTAAATAATACAATATTATTAATTTAATGTCAATAGAAAAAAGAAAAAGATTTAATAAAAATATTTTTTGTATAAACTTTCTTATATAATATTGAATTATAACATATATTTTAATGTGATACTCATGAAAAAATATACCAATCTGTCAGTAATTATAATAACTTTATTTTTCTTAATAGAATTATTTATTAATAAAAATTTGGTATTTAATACTATTAGTTTTTCTTTAGATATATGGGTAAATAATTTAATACCATCTTTATTTCCCATGTTTATATTATCAGATATACTAATTACTTATAACTTTGTAAAATATATTCCTAAATGGTTTATTAATATATTTTCTTATTTATTTAACATAAAAAAAGAATGTACTTTAGTTTTTTTTCTAAGTATGTTGTCTGGATTCCCATCAAATGCTAAAAATATTAGAAAACTATATGATATGAATATTATTAATGGTAAAGAAGCATCTCATATGCTTATGTTTACACATTTTTCTAACCCTTTATTCATATTAGGTACTTTAGCTATTTTCTTTTTAAACAATAAAAAATTAGGTATTATTATTTTACTTAGTCATTATTTAAGTAATTTTATAATTGGAATTATATTTAGAAAGTTAAACACTATTAGTAATAATATTAGTAATGAAAAAGAAAATAATTTACATTTTGGTCCTGTATTTGTAAACGCTATTAAGTCTTCAATAGATACTCTTTTATTAATATTAGGTACTCTTACTTGTTTCTTAATAATGGCTTCAATTATTATAAATAGATTTAATTTAAATAGTTATAATTCTCTATTAATAAAATCTATATTAGAAATAACGATGGGATTAAAAGAACTTAGTTTATTTAATTTTAGTGATTTAACTAAAGTAATTTTATCTTCTTGTATCTTATCTTTCGGAGGACTTTCTGTCCATATGCAAGTAATATCCCAATTAATAGATACTGATATTTCTTATAAATACTTTTTTATTGGAAGAGTTTTTCAAGTAGTAATATCACTATTTCTTAGTTATTTTATATACTTTCTATATTTTATATGATAAAATAAGTTAAAGGAGGGAGTTATATGTTTAAAGTATACAAAGACAAAAGAAAAAGTAAAGAAGAATTAATTTATGAAAAGTATGAAGAAAATAAAGATAAATTAACTTTAAAAAGAGATGAATTATATAAAATCTTAAATGAAGAATTTAGCGAATATTGTTATGATTATTCACCACTTACACCATTAAATATTGAAATTCTTATGAATAATATGAAAGAAGTTGAAACTTTATTAGGAAGTGGGCATAATATAAATGAAAAAAATGTTCAAGGATTAACACCACTTGGGGAAGCCATAATTTTAAATAATTATGATATTGCTAAGTATTTAATTGAAAACGGTGCTAACATTAAAGGGACTGATAAGTTTATGCCCCTTATGATAAGTGCTGAAAAAGAAAATGATAAAATTATGGAACTATTACTTGAAAATGGAGCTGATGCCAATGAATTAGATGTATATGGCTTTAATGCTTTACAACACTTATTTAATAGTGGTCAATTAATGCAGTTAAAATCTCATACAGGAAGTAAAGGAATTCCATTTCATTATTTATATAAAATAGATTATCAAAGAAATCAACTAAACTGTATTAATTTATTAGCTGATGCAGGAATAGATATTAATCATACCACGACAATTGATTATCAATTTAATTTTAAAGAAGACTATGTTCCCATCGACATAAATGCTTTAACTCTTGCTTTAAATAATGTTCCTGTTCCATCACAAAAAGTTATTAAAAGACTAATTAAACTGGGAATAGAGCCAAAAGCATATGAATTAATGTCATCAAGAATTTATGATTACCAAGACTCATTTAGTTTTATTCAAGACATAAAAGACTTAGATATATCTTGTTGGAAAGATGCTCCACTTGAATATTTATTTTATTTAAAATATTTAAGAACAATAAAAAAATTTAATATTGAAATGTACACTGGAAATCCTAATGATGGATATAGAAGATCTAAATTAATTAAAACATTAAAAAAAGATTAATAAACTATATAAGTAGTATTAATCTATAAACACTAGTAACTATAAAGCATAAAGATATTCCTACAAATAAAGGAATTATAAACGATAATATCGTCCATTTTATGCTTTTAGTTTCTTTTTTTATGGTAAGAAGTGTTGTTGAACAAGGAAAATGTATTAAAGCAAATATAATAAAGTTAATTGCGGTCAGTATCGTCCAACCATTATTTACAAGTATTTCTTTAAGTGACGCTAGACTTTCATATTCTATTAATACTCCACTTTTCATATAAGCCATAATAATTATTGGAACTACTATTTCATTCGCAGGAAATCCTAAAATAAAGGCAAATAATATTACACCATCAAGACCAAGTAAGTCTGCAAACGGATCTAAAAAGTTAGTACATATTGTAAGTATTGATGAACTTCCTATATATACATTTGATAATATATATATTATAATACCTGCCGGTATAGCTACTACTACTGCTCTACCTAATACATATAAAGTTCTGTCTAAAATACTTCTAATAACTACTTTTAAATATTGTGGTTTTCGATATGGAGGAAGTTCTAATATAAACGATGATGGCATTCCTTTTAAGATTGTTTTAGATAATATTTTAGATATAATTAAAGTAATAAATACCGAAAAACATATAACTAACACTAACAATAATGCACTTAATAATGAAGAAGTAAAAGTATTATTTAACCCTACAAAAAATATTGTAATAATTGCTATTATCATTGGGAATCTTCCATTACATGGAACAAAAGAATTAGTAAGAATTGCTATTAGTCTTTCTCTTTTAGAGTCTATTATTCTACATCCAGTAACCCCTACTGCATTACAACCAAATCCCATACACATAGTAAGAGCCTGCTTACCACAAGCACTACATTTTTTAAAGAATCTATCTAAATTAAACGCTATTCTTGGTAAATATCCTGAATCTTCTAATATTGTAAATAAAGGAAAGAATATAGCCATTGGTGGTAACATTACTGATACTACCCAAGCAAGTACTCGGTACCCTCCATACACAATTGTATTTCTAATAAAATCAGGTAAAAAAGATAATATATTACATAAAGGTTCTTCTAAACTAAATAAGAAGTTTGATAATAATTCTGATGGGTAATTAGCGCCCGTTATTGTTATCCAAAAGATAAATAAAAATAATATTAACATAATAGGTATTCCAGTAATTTTACTAGTTAATATTTTATCTATTTTTCTATTTCTTTCTTGATAATTTTTGTTATTATAACTTACACAAGCTTCTGTTATATTTTTAGCATTTAATAATATATGTGATACTACTCTCTCATTTGTATCTTCTTTCCTCTCTTTATCTAATAATTTAATTAATTCATTATCTTCATATATATCATAATTAAGCTCTTTATTTAAAGATTTTATTAAAGTTTTATCATCTTCAAGCAACCTTAAAGATAGCCATCTCGTATTAACATTTATTTTTTTATTTTCTAGATATTTACATATCTTTTTTATAGATGATTCGATATCTTTATCATAAGTAGTTATAAAAGATTCATTAATACTATTTACTGATAATTTTTCTACTTCTTCCATTAGTTTATTTATTCCAACACCCTTACTTGCATTAGTTACAACGACTGGTACTTTTAATATATTAGATAATCTTTCTACATCTATATTTATGTCATTTTTTAGTGCTTCATCATATAAATTAAGACATACTACTACATTTTTAGTAATTTCTAAAGTTTGCAATACTAAATTTAAGTTTCTTTCTATCAAAGTAGAATCACATACCATAATCGTTACTTTACTTTTATTAAAACAAAGGAAATCTCTTGCTACCCTTTCTTCTTCAGAATGAACAAACAATGAATATGTTCCCGGCAGATCGTATATTTCATATATTTTATTATTATATTTACATATTCCCATTGCCGTATCTACTGTTTTTCCCGTCCAATTCCCTGTATGTTGTTTAAGTCCAGTTAATGCATTAAAAATAGTACTCTTTCCAACATTAGGATTTCCCATTAAGGTTATTTTAATATTTTCCATTATATTAATTCAACCTCAACTTTCTTAGCGTCTTCCCTTCTAATTGCTATAATACTTCCTTTTATTAAGTATGCTGTAGGATCCCCTAAAGGACTTTTAAATAAAGATGTCACTTCTACTTTAGGAATTAATCCTAAATCATAAAATCTTCTTTTTATACCTATATCATTATTTATACTTTTTATTAAACATGTTGCCCCTAATGGAACCTCATTTAATTTACACATAGTATCACTCCATTTTCATATATCTAAAATAATATATGAAAACAGGACAATTTTGCTATAAATATTAATTGATGTTACCTATTCTATTACATACTTTTAGTTAATTATGTGTTATCATACTTTTAGAGATAAAGATACAAGTGTTTACTCCTTTATTTCATAATAAGGAGGTGGTTCTAATGCACATAAATTTATTACAGGAGGTTTGTGTTGGAACTATTAGTTCTAGCTTTAATAGTAATTCTATATACTATTATTGCTATTAAAAACAAATAAAAAAAACAACACCGAAGAATATTCGGTGTTTACCAAATTCGAGTAAACATTGAGTTCCAATCAATATCTCTTTTTTATTATATGAAGTTCACTTCATATATATACATAATAACATAAAACTTATTTTATATCAATAATATTATTAAAATTTTATGTTACCTATCCTGTTACATACTTTTAGTTAATTATGTGTTACCATTATTTTAGAGATATTGATATCGGTGTTTACTCCTTACTTCAGAATAAGGAGGTGGTTCTAATGCACATAATATTTATACAGGAGGTTTGTGTTGGAACTATTAGTTCTAGCTTTAATAGTAATTCTATACACTATTATTGCTATTAAAAACAAATGAAAAAATAACACCGAAATGATATTCGGTGTTTACATAAATTAAACAGAGTAAACATTGAGTCCTAATCAATGTCTCTTTTATTATATGAAGTTTCCTTCATCTATATACATATTATCATAATTTTAATAAAATTACAAGTCATTATTTTTCATAATTACAACTAGAACATTTTATTTTATCTTTTTTTTCTACTAAATAATTATTACATTCTGGACAAAATTCTCCAGTTGGTTTATCCCAAGAAGCAAAATCACATTTAGGATAATTAGAACATCCATAAAATATTTTACCTCTTTTAGTTTTTCTTTCTATTACTTTTCCACCTTTACATTTAGGGCAATCCATTATTTCTACTACTTGTTTTTCTTCTTTATTACTCTTAATATACTTACATTCTGGATAATTAGAACATGCAACAAACTTACCATATCTACTTTGTTTTATAACAAGTGGACTACCACAGTTTGGACACATTTCTCCTGTTTCTTCAGCAGGCTTCTTTTCCATATTACTAAAAGCATCTTTTACTTTTGGTTCAAATTCGTCATAAAATCTTTTTAACAATTCAATTTCTTTTAAATCTCCGTCTGCTATTTTATCTAAGTCATCTTCCATCTCTTTAGTATATTTAACATTTATTATATCTTTAAAGAACTCTTGTAATTTATCAGTAGTTTCTATTCCTATTTCTGTAGGAACAAATTTTTTATCTACAACATTAACATATCCTCTTTCAGATAAAATACCAATAGTAGTAGCATAAGTAGAAGGTCTTCCTATTCCTAATTCTTCCATTTCTTTAATTAATTTACTTTCAGTATATCTACTTGGTGGCTTAGTAGTATGTGCTGAATATTCAATAGAATTAGACTCAATAACACTCTCTTTATAATTATTAAAGTCTGGTAATATCTTATCTTCAGTATCTTCATATTCACTGTATACTTTTAAGTATCCATCAAATATTAATACTTGACCAGTAGTTTTAAATTGATAATTATTATTATCAAGTATTACAGTAGTTGCTTCTACTTTAGCATCTTTCATTAAAGACGCTAGTGCTCTTGTATATATTAATTTATATAACTTATATTCATCATTAGATAAATATTCTTTTACTGATTCAGGTGTTCTATTAATTGATGTTGGTCTAATTGCCTCATGAGCATCTTGAACATTTTCCGTTTTCTTACTTTGTTTTACATATCCAACATAATCACTACCATATTTATCATTAATAAATGCATAAGTTGACTTAATAAACTCATCAGATAATCTTACTGAATCAGTACGCATATAAGTAATTAATCCCACTGTTTCATCTTTTAAACTTATTCCTTCATATAATTTTTGGGCAATCATCATTGTTTTCTTTGAAGTAAAGTTTAATTTATTAGATGCTTCTTGTTGAAGTGTTGAAGTAATAAAAGGATACTTCGCTTTCTTACTTTTTTCTTTCTTATCTACACTTTCTATTTTAAATACTTTAGATAACTTACTTAAAATATCTTGGGCTTCATTTTCTGTTTTAATTTCTATTTTATTATGATCATAAGTATCTAACTTAGCATCAAATTCATTAAAGTGAGCATCTATTTCATAATACTCTTCAGGAATAAAGGCTTGTATTTCTCTTTCTCTATCTACTATTAATTTTAATGCAACACTTTGTACTCTTCCTGCTGATTTACCACCTGTTTTAGATTGCATTAATTTACTTAATCTAAATCCAATTATTCTATCCAATATTCTTCTTGCTTCTTGTGATTTAACTAAATCATCATCAATCATTCTAGCTTTATCAAATGAATTTAATATTACATCTTTCGTTATTTCATTAAATACTATTCTTTTATAATTACTAGGAGTAAGTCCTAAAGTATCATATAAATGCCAACTGATAGCTTCTCCTTCTCTATCTGGGTCGGTTGCTAAATAAACAAAGTCAGCATCTTTTACATCTTTTTTTAATTCTTTTACTAATTTATTTTTCCCTTTTATAATTTTATAATCTGGTTTAAAATCATTTTCTACATCTACTCCAAAACCATACTTACCTGAAGTAGATAAATCTCTTATATGTCCTAAGGAAGAAACTACTTTATAGTCTTTTCCTAAATATTTTTCAATTGTTTTACTTTTACTAGGGGATTCCACGATAACTAATTTTTTACTCACATTATCCCTTTCCTTTCCTGTAACATTATATACTATTAATAGGGATAATTGTCAAGTAAAATTCAAAATTTTTGAACTTTTATATTTATAAAAGAAAAAGAAGTGTTAAACTTCGAACAAAAGTCAAAATAAATTTTGACTAACTTACCTCACGGTAAGTTTTTTCTACTTCACAAGAATTTATATTCCTCCATAGACCAGTTTCGGATAGTCGCTACCCTACTTATATTAAATCGTCAAAATTTATGACATCATTAGTTCCCTTTCGTAAGTTTTAATATATATCTTTAATCCTTCACACATTATATTTATTGCTGCATTTAAATCT
>CALVXP010000022.1 GCA_944371525.1 uncultured Bacilli bacterium
TAACATCATCCTCCTAGATTAATTGTATCAAATTTTGTATAGCTTTACTTATCTAGTTTTTATTATAAGAGTCTTTCGTTATATACTATGAATGATATTATTTTTTGAAAGGGCATATACTTATTTTCATAACATTATTTAAAATTCATATATTTTATTAGGTGATACTCTATGAAAAAGATATGTTTAAGTACTAATAAGGAATATACAGGATTTTATATTAATGAAGATAAGTTTATGTTTTTAAATAAAAATATGGTAGATGAATATGATAATAAACTTAATTATGTCAAATCTATTAATTTAGATAATGAATATAATAGTATTTCTTATAACAATAAAGTATATTTAAGTAAAGATAATAAATTATATATAAAAGAAGATAATATTAATTTAGTTAAGGAAGTAGAAACTAACATTAATTCATTAAATTTTTATCAGAGTAAATTAATTATAACTAATAATAATATTTATATTTTAAAAGATGATATAGAAAAATTTTTAGATAGTAATGTTATAAATTCTTTATTAAAAAATAATTTAAATAATAAAATATATTGTGCTACTCATATTAATAATAATGTATATGTAATATATAGTAATAATAAAAAAGTATATATTTCTAGTATATATAATTACAAAATAATTGCTAATAAATATTTTTTAGGAGAAAATATAGAAGTGTATAATACATATTATTATCAAAATAAATTATATATATTAGTAAAATCTAATAATAAAATATATTTATATGTAATTTTAGAATATAAGCACTATAATAATTGCTTAGAACTTATAAAATGTTTATGTCCTTGTAATAATAATGATATACCAATTTCTATTGCTATGATTGAAAAATCAATTGCTAAAATATTAGATGCTGAAGCAAGAAAGATTCAGAAGATAATATCTATAACTTGTAATGTTGATGAACTCTTAAAAGTTAATGATTCTGTAAATGAAATGGTAAAGAAAATAACTTTATTAGAGCAAGCATTATGTTCTAAATTAGAAATATATGAAAAAATATTAAGAGAAAATAGTGACTAAACTATTTTTTTTATTTTACTTTTAGTGTATAATTATATAGAACTAGGAAAGGTGATATAATGGAAAAATCTAAAGTATATTTTACAAAAAATATAGATAGTGAAAGTTTAGTTAAAATGTATGAAGTTTTAAATAAAGAATTAAATGGAAAAGTTGCTGTTAAATTATCAACAGGGGAAGCTGGTAATAATAATTATTTACACCCAGAATTAATTAAAGACTTAGTGCATAAAGTAAATGGAACTATTATTGAATGTAATACAGCATATCCTGGTAAAAGAAATAGTTATGAAGATCATTTAGAAGTAGCTAAAGAACATGGATTTTTAACTGTAACTGATGTAGATATAATGGACAAGGAAGGAGATATTGAACTTCTTGTAGATGGTGGTAAACATTTAAAAGTAAATTATGTAGGAAAGAATTTGTTAAATTATGATTCAATTCTTATGTTATCACATTTTAAAGGACACCCAATGGGAGGATTTGGAGGAGCTTTAAAGAATATGTCTATTGGTATTGCTTCAAGAAGAGGTAAAGCATGGATTCATAGTGCAGGTAAGGTAGAAGATGCTAATATATTATGGGAAAATTTGCCTTCTCAAGATGACTTTATTGAATCAATGGCAGAAGCAGATAAAGCTGTAATGGACAAATATAAAGATAATATTGTATATATAAATGTAATTAATAATTTATCAGTAGATTGTGATTGTGTTGCTAATCCAGAAAAAGTATGTATGAAAGATATTGGTATAGTATCTTCATTAGATCCAATTGCCATAGATAAAGCATGTTTAGATTTAGTATATAATAGTGAAGATGAAGGTAAAAAAGATTTAATTGAAAGAATTGAATCAAGAAATGGGGCTCATATTATAGAGTATGGTAAAGAGTTAGGACTTGGTACTGATGAATATGAACTTATAAATATAGATAAGGAGTAATTATGAAAGATAAAATAATATTAGGAATAAAAGGAGTTTTTATGGGAATAGCAAATATTATTCCTGGAGTTAGTGGTGGTACTCTTGCTATTACTATGGGAATATATGAAGACTTAATTAATGCAATTAGTCACTTTGTAACTAAAATAAAAGATAATATAAAGTTTTTACTTCCAATATTAATTGGAGCAGCAATATCGATAGTGATAGGAAGTAAAGTAATAGGATACTCACTTGAAAATTTCCCACTTCCAACAATTATGTTTTTTACAGGATTAATATTAGGTGGTATGCCTATGTTATATAAAAAAGTAAAGAATGATATTAAAGTATCTAATTTAATAATATTTGCATTAACATTTATGTTTGTAATAGGAATAGCTTTCTTAAAGACAGGAGGAGAGGTATCTTTTGCTTCAATGAATGTAATTGATTATATAAAATTATTTTTAGTAGGAATGGTAGCATCAGCTACTATGATAATACCAGGAATATCAGGATCATTTATGTTAATGGTAATGGGATATTATGAACCAATAATAAATACTATAGATAGTTTAACATCATTTAATAATATAGTAAAAGATATGTCTATATTAGTTCCTTTTGGAATAGGTGTATTAGTAGGAATAATAATAATTGCTAAAATAATAGAATTCTTATTTAAGAAATATGAAGTACCAACATATTTTGGTATAATAGGTTTTGTACTTGCTTCTATTATTGGAATATTTACAAGTGCTGAAGGATTAACTTTTAGTATAGTACCATTTATATTAGGAGTTATTTTATTTATAGCAGGATTATTAATTGCATATAAATTAGGAGATGAATAAAAAGTTTTATGGATTTTCCATAAAACTTTTTATGTTACTTTTATTTTTGCTTTTTAGTTAAACGCAGAACTTCATTTTCAGCTTTTTCTACAGCATTATTTAAAACATTCCTATCAAAACAATCTTTTATTAAATGTCCATTGATTCCAAGTTGTTCAATATTAATAAGTGTAAGTTCTAATTTTTCTATATCATTTTGTGATATATTCAAAAATAGTAAATTTAATTTTTCTTGAATAGTAATTACATCTTTATATTCTAGTATCAAAATTATATTTGCAAATAAATGAATATCTCTTAAAGCTTTATATGTATCATCAGAATAAATTTTAACATAATAATTAATTAATTCTTCGTGGTGTTCTTTTTTTACATATTTTAAACAAATATTTAAATAATATTTAAAAACTTCATTTCTAGATAAAGACCGAAGATTAGTCAATTTATTAGTTGCTTTTTCAAGTTCTTTATCTGTTTCACTGGTATTTTCTTTTAATTTTATTTTTTTTGTTTTATTTCTTTTTTCTTTTTTTATTGCAATTATTAATTTTTCTTTTAAATTAGGATCAGTATCATAAAATTTTTCTCCATTTATTTCGATGTAACATTTAATTTTTGCTTCTTTCAAATTCTTAAAACTTTCTAAAATTCCTTCTAAAGTTGTTTCTTCATTAAATTCTATTTTATACATAAGTAATTCCTCCTAAAATTAATTTTATTATACTACAACATTTATTAATTTTAAATTTAAAGTAATTATTTTTATTATTATTTAAATTTATTTCCATTTTTTATCACCAATTTTATTATAAAGTATTATTAAACTAATTTAAATAGAAAATTATTAAAAAGTGTGATATAATTTATTTGAGGTTACAGGACCCTGTGAATTTTTAGTAATGTATTACAGCATTTTTAATATAATTGTTTAAAACAGGTTACATGATCTTGTGAATTTTTAGTAAATTTATTTTAAACTTTATCTTATTGGTAAAGTTTTTCCTTTTGATACAAATATAATCAAACTTCTTTTATTTTATAAAATATAGTTATATGTTTTTATTGTAATTATTACTATTTGTGTTATATTTTAAATAATGAAAGAAGGGAGTAATGAAATATGAAAAATGAAATTATATTATTTGAGAATCAAGATGTAAAACTTGAAGTAAATATGAAAGATGAGACTGTTTGGTTAAATACAGCGCAAATGGCAGAATTGTTTAACAGAGATTACAAAACAATTAGAAAACATATTAATAATGCACTAAATGAAGAACTACAAGATGAAGTGGTTGTCGCAAAATTTGAGAATACCACTAAACATGGTGCTATTTCCACTAAAACACAAACACATATGATAGATTATTATAATCTTGATGTTGTTATAAGTGTTGGTTATCGTGTAAAATCTAAAAATGGTATAATATTTAGAAAATGGGCTAATAAAGTATTAAAAGACTATTTAATTAAAGGTTATGCTGTAAATAATAAAAGATTAGAGTATTTGGAAAAAACAATTAAATTAATTGATATAGCTAGTAGAATAGATACTAAAATAAGTGGTGACGAAGCTAAAGAAATAATTAAAGTTATAAATGATTATTCAAATGCTTTAAATTTACTTGATGATTATGATCATAAAAGAATAATTAAGCCTAAAGGTACTATTAATAATGATAAAATTACTTATGAAGATTGTATAAATATTATTAATACATTAAAATTTAATAATGATAGTAATTTATTTGCTTTAGAGAGAAATAAAGGATTAGATTCAATTATAAACGCAATTTATCAATCTTTTGATGGTAAAGATTTATATATATCTATAGAAGAAAAAGCTGCTAATTTCTTATATTTAATTGTTAAGAACCATGTATTTATTGATGGTAATAAAAGAATTGGAGCAACTTTATTTATATACTTTTTAGGGTATTATAATTTATTATATAAAGATGGAAAACAAATTATAGATAATAATACTTTGGTAGCAATAACTTTATTAATTGCACAGTCTAATCCTAAAGAAAAAAATATTTTAATAGATTTAGTTATGAACTTTTTGACTAATAAATATTGCTAATTTATATATACAATTATATAATAATACAAGAGGAGAAGATTTATGATAACAGTTAAAAATATAAAGAAAAAATTTATAAAACAAAAATCTAAAAAAGAAAAAGAAGAGTTTTATGCAGTAAATGATATTTCGTTTAGTATAGATAAAGGAGAAATAGTAGGAATATTAGGCCCTAATGGTGCAGGTAAAACAACGCTTTTAAGAATGATTGCTGGTATTATGACTCCAAGTGATGGAGAAGTATTATTTGATAAATTAAATTATAAAAAGAATGAAATAGAGATAAAGAAAAGTATTGCTTATTTATCTGGTAATACTAAAATATATAATAGTATATCTGCTTATGAACTTTTAAAAATGTGTGGAGAATATTATGAAGTAAATAAAGAAGATTTAGAAAGCAGAATAAAAGAGGTATCTTCTGTACTTAATATGGATAGTTTCTTATATAATCGTATTGAAAATCTATCTACAGGACAAACTCAAAGAGTGAATATTGCAAGATGCTTAGTTCATAATCCTAAATATTATATATTAGATGAAGCAACTAGTGGGCTTGATATTATATCTAGTCAAATAATATTAGATTTTATAAAAGAAGAAAAAAAGAAAGGAAAAAGCGTCTTATATTCAACTCATTATATGGAAGAAGCCGAAAATGTATGTGATAGAGTAATTATGGTAAATAAAGGTAAAGTTATAATTGAAGGGACTCCTAATGAAATTAAGAAGAAAACAAATACAAGTAATTTAAGAGATGCTTTCTTTAAACTAATAGGGGGTAATTATGAGAAATAAAATATTTGAAGTATTAAAAAAAGAATTAAGAGAAGTATTTAGAGATAAGAAATCTTTATCTATGATGTTAATAATTCCAATTATGATACCTTTAATTATATTAGGAATGTCAGCAGTATTTGAAGGACAATTATCTAAAGATACAAGTGCTTATAATAAAATAGGATTTGCTTATGATTTATCTAATTTTGAATTAGAACTAACTAAAAGTATGAATATTGATTATGTTATAGATACAGAAGATAATTTAAAAGAGTTATTTAATAATGATGAAATATATTTATATGTTACTAAAACGGATAATAAATATACATTAAATTATAATTCAAATACAGAAAATGGAAGTTATGCTTCAATACTTATGGATAATTATTTTAATAATTATAAAAATATATTACAACAAGATTTATTATTAGATAGTGGATTAAACCCTGAAAATATATTAGATGTAATAACAGTAGATTCTAATAATATTGGTACTACTAACTTTTATTCATCATATATAGTAAGTTATGCTTTCTTATTTATAATAATGGCAATTACTGTATCTGCAACTTATCCGGCAACAGATACAACTGCAGGTGAAAAAGAAAGAGGAACTTTAGAAACATTACTTACTTTTCCAATTAAAAGTAGAGATATAATTGTAGGTAAACTTTTATCAGTTACATTATCATCAATTATAACAGGAGTTCTTAGTTTAGTGCTTGCCTTAATTGCCTTTAATATTGCAAATGACACTTTTGCAATATATGAAAGTGCTAAAATAACATTAAGTGCACCAAGTATTATTATGAGTATTTTTGTAATAATAGTATTTTCATTATTTATAAGTGGTTTATGTATAGCAATAGCTAGTATGTGTAAAAGTTTTAAAGAAGCTCAAAGTGCATTAACACCTCTTACATTTATTGCTTTATTTCCAGGAATGATTGCATTTATGGTAGGAGTTAAATCTAGTACTTTATTATCAATTGTTCCATTTTTAAACTTTTCATTAGTATTTAATGATATAAGTGTAGGAATAATAAATTATTTAGAAATATTTCTTATGTTTATATCTACGATTATTTATATAGTTATAGTAATATGGTTTATAGTTAAATCTTATAAAAGTGAAAAGATATTATTTAACGATTAAAAAACACAGAATCATTATTGTCTGTGTTTCTTTTTCCTTTTATTTTTAGTTATTAAAATTATAATAACATTAACAATTACGATTAATAATACAATAAATATAATATTATCAATTAATAAATCTGATATTGATAAAGTTAAACTTCCGTCATACATAATGGGAATTGTTCTTATTATTTCTTCGTTAAGTTTTATTGTCATTGTTCCTATTTGACCTTTTTTAGTAAAAGGAGTGACAATATTATTTCCTTGATAATCAAATGTAAAGTTATCTTTTGTTATATCTTTATTTACAAATTTAGTTATATTTTCATCAAGAAATACATTGTATTTATCTTCTTTACTATAATTAGTATTTATAGATATTAGGGGTTCTTCTTTATTATAAATATCAAGATTGTAATAATTGTTTATATAATATTCATAAATATTAAAAGCATCAATAAAGTGATAAGGATATCTAGTTTCTGATGGAGCACCAGTAGTTACTAGTAAGTATTCCATACCATCATATTTAGCAATACTTGCAAGACATAAACCTGCAATATCAGTAAATCCTGTTTTACTTCCATATATATATTTATTATCTAATTTATAAGTATTAGTATAATATAATAAAGTACTTTCTAATTTTAATCTTTTATTACTAGTGGTATAAGTAGTAGTGGTAAATATTTCTTTAAATGTATCATTTTTTAAAGCATATTTAAGTAAAGTAGCAATATCTTTAACAGATGAATAATTGTTTACATCATCAAGTCCTGTTACATCAGAAAAATGTGTATGTTTAAGATTTAATTCACTTGCTTTTTCATTCATTAATTTTACATATTCACTTGTTCCTCCAGCAATATAATAGGCAAGAGTTTGTGTAGCATCTGCCCCGGAAGGAAGTAGGGAACCATATAGTAAATCTTTATATGTAACTTTTTCATTAAGTTTAAAACCTGCGACTGATGCATTTGCTTCCACTAATCCTTCTAATCCTTCTTCTGAAATAGTTACAGTTTCATTTATATCATCAATGTTTTCAATAGCAATAATAGAAGTCATTATCTTCGTAAGACTTGCTATTGGAACTTCTTCTTCTGAATCTTTTTCAAAAAGAATTTCATCATCATTCATATTATATAAAATAGCATTTTTAGAATTAATTTCTAAAGCATTTACCTTAATAGGTATTAAAATAATAAATAGTATTAGTAAATATTTTATGTATTTCATTTTTCTCTCCTTTTATTCTCGTCTATTCAATTATAAAATTATAAGATATAAATGTCAATAAATAATAATAAATGAAATATAAGTTGTCATTTTTATGTTGTAGAATATAAATTTGTGTTGTGTTATAATTAATAAAAGGAGAAGTTGAAATGATAATAGAAAAAATAAATAAGGAAGAAATAACAGAAGATGTATTATCTAATATAGTAAATAGTTTAAAGGACATTGTTAATAAATTAAAAATGTCAGAAGACAGTCTTTTTTCTAAGTATAAAGAATTAATAGATAAATTTAATGAAATTAGGGACCATTATCTTACTTTATATTGGATATTTAAAAGATATAAAGAATCCTAAATATTTAAATACAGAGAAAGTAATATCTAAATATGAATCAATTATTGATAACTTAATAAATGAATATTTTAAATGTTTGATTAATTATAAACATAAAGAAGAATTAATTGATTATATAGGTAAAAGAAATTATGAAATTGCGAGTAATCAAAGTATTATAGTAAGTAATGATATAAGTAAGTTAAAAATTAGAGAAAAAGAATTATGTATGCAGTATAGAAAAACTTTAATGTCTTTAAAATTTGTTTTTGATAATAAAGAAATGACTTTATCAGGATTGTCTTCTTATTATAATGTAAGTAATGAAAACTTAAGAAAAGAATCTTATGATAAAAGATATGAAATATTAGAAAGTTTAGAAAAAGAATTGGATATCATATTTGATAATCTTGTAAAAGTAAGAACAGAAATTGCTAATAAATTAAATTTTAATTCTTATGCTGATTTATGTTTTGTTAAAATGAATAGAATAGGTTATACATATGCTGATTTAGATTTATTAAAAGAAAATGTAAGAAAATATATTGTCCCAATTCTAAATATTTTAAAAGAACATCAAAAAGAAAGATTAAATGTATCTAATATTAGTTACTATAATAAAAATTATTTGTTTAATGATGGAAATGCTATAGTAAGAATATCTTTAGAAGAAATTATTTCTAATATTAGTAAAATATTACATAAGTATAATAATGAAGTTGGTTTAATGTTTGATACTATGTTAAAAGAAGGATTAATTGATTTAGAAGATAGAGAAAATAAAAGTAGTGGTGGCGTTACAACATATTTACCTGATTATAACATGCCTATATTTATTAAAAAATATATAAATTTAGAAGCTAATGTAACTAGTATATTTCATGAACTTGGACATTCTGTTCAATTATATTTAAGTAGAAATTTATTATTTCATGAAAATAGATGGCCTACATTTGATATATGTGAAATACATTCTACTAGTTTAGAGTTTTTAATGTATCCATTTTTAAATATGTTTTTTAAGGAAGATGAAAATAAATATAAGATTAGACATATAACATCAGTAGTATCTTTAATAGTATCTATGTGTATATCTGATGATTTTCAAAAATATATATATGATAATCCTAATATAAGTAGTGATGATAGAAAAGAATATTGGTTGTATTTAATTAATAAGTATGGAATAAAAGATAATACTCATTCTTACTTTGATAAAGGAATAGAATGGCAAGCTGATATTAATAGAATAGATGATCCATTTTATGGTATTGATTATGCTATTAGTAATATTTGTGCATTATCATTTTATGATAGAATAAATAATAATATTGAAGCTGCTTTTTCAGATTATTTTGATTTGTGTAGTAAAGGTAATACTTTGTCTTTGAAACGAATAATAAAGAAATATAGACTTAATAATCCATTTGATAGTAATGATATAAAGAATTTAAGTGATAATATTATAAAAGAAATAGAAAAAATTATATAATTAAGTTTATATAAATTATCCATTAAAAAAATATATAAAACTGTTTATAGGAGGATGTGTTGTGGAAGATGATAGTTTTAATCGAAATGACGATAGTAATAAAATAGAAGAATTAAAAACAAATGAAAATAAAACAATTGCCAACGATGTTGATAAAAATTTTAATTTACATAAACAAAGTAATTTAATAATAATATTTTTTCAAATTATTTTAATTTTAGGTAGTATATTTATATTATTTAGTTTAACTTTTTTTTCAGATAAGGAAATAGAAGTTATATTACAAGTTTTTAAATGGATTGCACAAATAGGAATAACACTTGTTTTACAAATTTTATTAATTAATATTGTTGTTTTAATTGTTATTTTAATTATTGTTAAGATAGTTCATAAAATAATAAAAAAATAAGTGATGTTATTGTTAATTAATCATTTAGTTATTATTTCAATTAATTTTTTAGTGCTAAAGTTAGGTACATTATTTTTACATAAGGCTATTCCAATATATCTAGGGGGAATAGTTTCTTTTATTTTAAGTTCAAATAGTTCTTTATTTTCTAATTCTTTTTTTATGTATTCTTTTGTAGCATATCCAATACCAAAACCAATTTTAGCTAGTGTTACTACTAGAGTATAACTTGCTAGTTCCATATTAGGTTTTAATGTAACATTATGTTCTTTAGCCAAATTATCTATAAAATCTCTAGTATTAGATTCTTTTGATTGTAATATCAAAGGATAATTATTTAAGTCTTTAATAGATAAATTTAAATTATTTAAGTTTAAATAATCTTTATTAATTACAAAACAATCATTAATTTCTTTACATTTTATAATTTCAATATCATCATCATATTTTTTATTATTTAAATTTAATATTACAATATCAATAAGTCCATTTCTAAGTTTAGTTAAAAGTTCACTAGATATATTAGTATTAATCATAATATCAATATTAGGATATAACTTATGAAATTTTTCTAAATATGGAAGTAAGAATTCTTTTGTTAAAGTAGTACTTATTCCTATTCTAATACAACCTGTTTCTAAATTAATTAAATCAGTAAATTTATTTTCAGCACTTGTTATATATTCAATTGCTTTTTTTATGTAGTTATAAAATTCTTTCCCTTCACTTGTTAAAATAACTCCTCTTTTAGTTCTAATAAATAGAGTGCCTCCTAGTTGTTCTTCAAGATTCTTAATTGATTTACTAATTGCCGGTTGTGATATGTTTAATTCTTTGGCAGCAGCAGTAATATTGCCGTTATTAGCAACGGTATAAAAAATTCTATATAATTCAAAATCAATATTCATAATAACCTCCTGTTATAATAGATATAATAAATATGTATTTTAATTATAACAAAAAAGATTATATAATACAATTAGGAAGTGAGAAAAATGACAAGAGTATTATATCCGGGAAGTTTTGATCCGATAACAAAGGGACATAGGAATGTTATTAAACAAGCAAGTGATTTGTTTGACGAAGTTATTGTTGCAGTTCTTCAAAATTCTAGTAAAAAAGCAGGACTATTTACAATAGAAGAAAGATTAGAAATAATAAAAGAATTGTATAAAGAAGTAAATAATATAAAAGTAGTATCAGGAAGTGGTGCTGCAGTAGATATTGCTATGTTATATAAATGTAGAGCAATAGTAAGAGGTCTCAGGGGATTATCAGACTATGACTATGAAGTTAGCTTAAACTATATAAATAAAAATATTTCTAATGGAAAAGTAAATACATATGTTTATTTGCAGACAAAGATTATCAGTTTATATCTTCAAGTGTTGTTAAAGAAGTATTTAATTTAGATAAAGATATATCTAAATATGTAGATCCTTTAGTAAAGAAAAAAATGTTAATTAAGAAAAGAGGTATATAATATGGTTGAAATAAAAATAACACCACTCGGAACTGTTTCACCTTATTGCAAAGGTAATATGAATTGTCCAGGATTTTTAGTAGAAACTAATCAAGAAAAAATATTGCTTGACTGTGGTAATGGAATAACTAGATATTTAGATTTAATAAAAGATTTAAATAATTTAACTATTATAATAAGTCATTTACATAAAGATCATTATGGGGATTTACTTAGTATTGCTCAAAGTTCATATGTATTAAAAAGACTTGGATATATTAAAGAAAAAATTAAAGTATATATTCCTAAAGGCGATATAGTTAAAGTTAAAGAAGATTATGAAGATTCTGATGGCTGGGGTACTTCTAGAATGGTGAAAAAGAATCTATTAGACTTTGATTATATAATGAATTTAAGTAAAGTAGGATACTTAGAAATAATACCTTATGATAATAATTCTAAATTAAATTTTGATAATATGAAATTAAGTTTTTCTAAAAATCCACATCAAATAATTACTTATAGTACTAAATTGGAAATCGAAGGATTAAAATTAGTATATTCTAGTGATACAGGTTATTATGGTAACTCTTTAGAAAAATTTTCTAAAGATGCTAATTTATTGATATGTGAATCAACTTTTTTAAGAGGTCAAATAAAAAGTGAAGATAGTCATTTATTTGCGTATGAAGCAGGACTTATTGCTAAAAATGCTAATGTAGAAAGACTGTTATTAACACACTTTTGGCCAGAAATAGATAAGCAAAATTATGTAGATGAAGCAAAAGAATATTTTGATAATGTGGAAGCTGCAGTTGAAGGAAAGGTACTAAGGTTAAAAAGATAAGATGGAAAAGATAGTAAATAATAAATATGGTTTAAAAGATAATAATTTAGATAAGATTACTAATAAAGTAAGAGTTATATTAATAGATGATAAACTTAATACAATAATTGTAAATTATGCTAATAATATTATGTTTCCCGGTGGTAAAGTAGATAATGGAGAAAACGATGAGCAAGCTTTAATAAGAGAAATAAAAGAAGAATTAGGTATTGATTTAAGTAGTAATGATATTATCCCGTTTATAGAATATTATAATTATCTAAAAGATTATCCTACTAGAGAGGGTAATATTATAAATAAATTAAATAAAACTAAATATTATATTGTAAAGACTAATAAAAAAAGTAATTTAAGTAAAAGAGTACTCACTAAATCAGAAATGAATAATAAATTTGAAATTATAGATATTAATTTAACTAATATAAAAAATTTCCTTTTAAATTATAGATCTAATAATCCACGATTTTTAAGTTTTAAAGAAGAGTTAATAGATGTTTTAAATAGTATATATAATTTCTTAAATAAAGAAGAAAGTGATATAAATGATAAAGAAAAATTAATTGATTTGCATACTCATACTAATTATTCTGATGGAGAACTTTCTCTAATAGAATTAATTAAGTTGGCAATAGAAAAAAATATAGGAACTATTGCTATAACTGATCATGATACACTTGAAGGAATTAAACAAATAGATAGGAGTAATCCATTAATCGTAAAGTCTGGTATTAGAGTAATAAATGGAATTGAACTATCTGCAAAAGCAACCAAAGGTAGAATGCATATTTTAGGATATGGAATAGATTTAGATAATAAAGAATTAAATGAAAAAATGAGTATATTAAAAGATAATAGTATTAATTCTGTTTTATCAATTATGGAACAAATAAAAAGAGATTATGGAATAAGATTTAGGTATAATGATATAAAAGCTTTAGTTAATGCTAATCATAATTTAGGAAGACCTGATTTAGCTAGATTGTGTATTAAATATGGATATGCTAAAACAGTACAAGAAGCATTTGATAAATATTTAATTGATGCTTATAATAAGACTAGACAAGTAGGTAAGGGTATTCCTTATCAAGAATGTATTAATTTAATTTTAAATAGTGGTGGTATTCCTGTACTTGCACATCCTAAATCTTTAGAACTAAAAGAAAAAGAATTTTTAATATTATTAAAGGAAATGATTACGAGTGGTTTAAAAGGTATTGAAGTATATCATTCTAGTCATACAAAAGAAGAGATGGAATACTATCTAAGTATAGCAAATAAGTATAATTTATTAATAAGTGGTGGTAGTGATTATCATGGTAAGACGGTAAAACCTGAAATAGAATTAGGAACTGGTAAAAATAATCTTAAAATAAAGAAATTAACTATATTAGATAGTTTAAAAATTTAGAAAAATTATATATTCTGCAATTGTAAATATTGCTAATTAGTAGGTATTGAAACAAAAGATATAGTATAAATTTTTCAGGATAAAAGCATGAGAAAGTTTTGAATTTTACAAAATTATGTAAAATATTAAGACTTTTTTTTAATTAAATGGTATTCTATTATTAAGAATA
>CALVXP010000023.1 GCA_944371525.1 uncultured Bacilli bacterium
ACAAAGAAAAAACAACTCAATATTAATTGAGTCATTTTATAAAAATTTTTGTATCACATCATTTACAAATGTACAAAGAATATACTTATTTTGTATATTCAAATTCATAATCAAGGATTCTTACAATATCTCCTTCTTCTATTCCCATTTTTTCTAATTCTTCATCTATTCCCATTCTTCTTAGTTTCTTAGCAAATATAACAAAAGCTTCATCCGTATTAAAATTAGTCATTTTAAATAATCTTTCTACTTCATCACCCTTTATTACAAATACTTTATTATCTTTAACAATTGTAAATGGTTTTTCTTTCTTAAACTTATATAATACATGTTTTTCTTGAATGTTTTCATCATATAATACTTCGTCTTTTATACTTAATACTAATTCTTGTAAATGATTAATAACATTATCTAATCCCTTATTATTAATTGCTTCTATTTCATATATTTCTATATTCGGAAGTTTTTCTTTAAATTTAGTTAAGTTATCATGTGAAGATGGTATATCCATTTTATTAGCAATAATTATTTCTTTTTTGTTAAGTAGTTTTTCACTAAAAGCTTCTAATTCTTTTCTAATCGCTAAATAATCTTCATATGGATCTCTTCCTTCTGATCCACTCATATCAATAATATGTGCAATTATTTTTGTTCTTTCAATATGTTTTAAGAACTTATGTCCAAGTCCTATTCCTTCACTAGCACCTTCAATAAGACCTGGGAGATCTGCTACTACAAATGAACTTGTTTTAGTTTTAACTACTCCTAAATTAGGAGATAATGTTGTAAAATGATATGATGCAATTTTAGGGTTAGCATTTGATATCATAGAAAGAATTGTACTCTTACCAACACTAGGCATACCAACAAGTCCAACATCAGCAAGCATTCTAAGTTCTACTCTAATTGTTCTTACTTCTCCAGGTTCTCCTCTTTCAGCATATGACGGACAAGGATTACTTCTAGTCGCAAGAGTAACATTACCTCTTCCTCCTCTTCCTCCATAAGCAACAGTTACTTCTTCACCATTTTTAGTTAAATCAGCAATAACAAAACCTGTGTCTCTATCTTTAATAGTAGTACCTACTGGAACTTTTATTATTTTATCTGGTGCATTTTTACCATTTTTACTTTTCCCTTCACCATTAGCTCCTACATCTGATTTTATAACTCTTTGATATCTTAAATCAATTAATGTTTTAAGGCCTTCATCAGCAACAAATATAATGTCCCCACCTTTTCCACCATTACCGCCGAAAGGTCCTCCCATTGGTACATATTTTTCGCGTCTAAATGCCATACAACCGTCTCCGCCTCGTCCAGCATTTAATTCAACAGTAACTTCATCAATAAACATAGTATCACCTCAACAAACATATTATACATTAAAAAGAAAAAAAAGAAAAGAAAAATAATATTACTTCTTAGAAGCAAACATTGCTGCCCCTACTAGAATTAATATTATCACAACCATTCCTATTATAATTATATTAAAATTATTAGCATCTGCTGGGTTATTCATTACTGCCCCAGACTGAATAATTGCATTAAAATTTGTTAAAGAAAATATGTTATTAGGAGTCTCGTTATATGAAATAGCATTAGCACGCTGTGGTATAGCTAAAAATGCAACTAACAATATAAAATATTTAAATTTATTTCTCATATAAAACTCACCTCTTTCTTATAATAATATTAATGCAACATTTAATAAAGCTCCAATACAAGGTATTAAATTAAATATCATACGATAAGATATTGATACTGTAATATTATCTGTTTCATAATATATATAAGATAACATTCCATAAAAAACTATAAGTGGTAAAACATTAATAATTCCTGTTATATCACTATAACTAAATACAACTTCAAAAATTCCATTCATAAAAGCTGTAACTATTACAAATACCCATTTATTGCTTATAAAATTTTTAAAAGTCTTTTTAAAAACTAATTCTTCTACTATTGGGAAATAAAATAATGTACTTATTAATAATAGGAATGGGGATTTATCATATATATGTAATAAACTATCAACACTTTCATTAGAAGCATTAGGAAATAATTCAACAATAATTACAGATACTATCATATAAATAATAATACCTATAACAAATATTTTACCGCCTTTAAAAAACAACTTTTTAAAGTTCTTTTTATAATTAATTAAATCAGCTTTAACTCCCTGAAAATATATTCCTATAATTAAAAACATTAATAAAAAATTAGCACTCAAACTACTGTATAATATCGCATCACCCTTAACTCCTAAAACTGCCAAAATTGCGTTAACAAAATATGGCCAAATAAAATATAATAGCACTACGCAAATACTAATATACAATGTAGGAATACCTACTTTTTTTTCTTTTCTCATCTAAAACACCTACCTTACTACAATTGTAGCAAAAAGGGGAAAAAAAAACAATATTTTTTTAAATATTTGAATAAATATATATATAGATACAAAAGGCAATCAATTAAGATTGCCAATTGGTTATTTCCATCCAAAGATTCTCCAGAACCAACTCATAAAACAAACCTCCTCTCTTTCTTTTATAACTACATAGTTTATGCTACCATACATACACTACATCTAAAGTATATCACTTTTTTTATTATTTTTCAATATTTTTTTGGGAAATTATGTCATCTTCTGTAATTTTATTTATATCAGAAAATACATATTTAATTTTACATGATATAATATCACTATCTTTCAATAAATTAGTATAATCCATTATTAATTCTATATCATTTTCATTATTATTTACTTCGATTGTTATATACTCTTTACTAGCAGAATCTAAATTAATATTACTAACTTTAATTAAATAAGTATTTTCATCTTTAACACCTTTATTTATATATTCTTTTATATTAGAAATATTTAAATAATTATAATTAATAACATCATATACTTCATCTACACTAGATAAAATATATTCTTTATCACTATAAACATAATAATCATTATTTTCCATATAATAATTAGTAATTATATCATCAACTTTTTTACTAATTATCATTTTATTATTATACCTAATACCACCATAAGAAATAGTTTTATTTCCTATACTAGTTTCCATTTCAATAGTAATAGAATAGTTATAATTATTATTAATTGAGTCTATTTCAATATCTGAATTATTAACAATATTTCCTATTTCATTAATATAATTGTTATTATCATAATTAGTTGTTAATTTTGTAAATATCACTGCAAAAACTATAAATATTAAAAATAATATCAATTGAATTTTAGCTTTTTCTCTAGGCTCTCCCCATTTATCTTTTAATTCATTAACTTTCATAGCAACTCCTTTTTACATAAACTTTTTATTTATATATTCTTCTTTCTTAATACCATTTATAAAGTCATGTACTTTACACCTTTTTTTACCTTCTAATTTAATATCTGTAATTCTAATAACCTTATCGTTAGTATTTACATATATTCCTTCTTTATTTATATCAATAATAGTTCCCGGTTCTTTATTACTTACTTTATCAGTAATAAAACTTTCATATATTTTAACTCTTTTATTATCAAGTATTGCGTAAGCACCTGGAATTGAAGAAAGTCCTCTGATTCTATTATGAATATCAAAAGATGAATTATTAAAATCTATTTTTTCTTCTTCTTTTTTTATATTTAAACCAAAAGTAACTAAACTTTCATCCTGTTTTGTTCTAGTATTCGTTCTGTTAAATATACTAGGTAAAGTATCCATAAGTAAATCTCTTCCAAGATAAGACATCTTATTGTATATATAATCTAAGTTATCATTTTCACCAATTTCTATACTTCTACTACTAATAATATCACCAGCATCCATTTTACTAGCCATATACATAATGGTCATTCCTGTTATTTTATCACCATTTATTATTGCGTGATGAATTGGTGCTCCTCCCCTCAATTTAGGTAGTAATGATCCATGAACATTAATACACCCATATTCAGGATAATTTAATATAACATCTGGAATAATTTGTCCATAAGCACATGTAATAATAATATCTGGTTTATAATTTAATATTTCTTGGTACTCTTCTCTTATTTTTAATGGTTGATAGACAGGTATATTATTTTTAATTGCAACTTCCTTAGTAGGAGTCATAAGTAAATTACCTTTTCTATCCTTTTCTCTATCAGGTTGACTTACTACTAAAACAACATTATATTTTTCTATTAAAGATTCTAATATAGGAACTGCAAAAGTAGGTGTTCCCATAAAAACTATTTTCTTATTTTTCATATTCTTTCACCATATTCATTATATAATAAATTTTAAAAAAAATCTACAAAAAAGGGCTATCTTCCACGACGCCCTTTCTTTTCCTCCTCTTTCTCTTCATAATTATTAAAATAATAATTAATTATCCCCTTTTGATGTGACTTATATAAACCTATTCTAAGTTCATTAATAATTAATTCCATTTTCTTTAAAGTTAAACTAGCATAAGTATTTCCAAGATATTTAACATAATTATTAATAATCATTAATTTTAATCTCTCAGCATCCATTAAAGTTTTTTTTATAATTCCTTCATCATCACCACCAGATTCAGAAATTTCTTCTAATAATTTAAATAGGTATGCTATTTTATGTTCTATTTTTTTCTTAATAATCTTTTCGCTTAATGTTGGAGACACTATAACAATTTTATTTACTTCAATTGCATCTTCCTTTTTAGTTTTTGGAGTTATCTTATAACCTTTAATTTTATCATATTCAATGTATACAGTTTCATTAGTTTTTTTATTTTTCTCTATATAAAAGTTTTTATTATTCATGATTATCACTTCCTAATAAATC
Organism: uncultured Bacilli bacterium; assembly: GCA_944371525.1. Taxonomy (GTDB): domain Bacteria; phylum Bacillota_I; class Bacilli_A; order RF39; family UBA660; genus CALVVX01. Next base: position 4,827 of record CALVXP010000023.1, read on the forward strand.
TTTTCTTCTCTCTTTAGTTATTCTAAGTTGTTCTTCTTTTCGATATTTTTCTATATTAGCGTGATGTCCACTTAAAAGTACTTCTGGAACTTTCATATTTCTAAAAACTTCAGGTCTTGTATATACTGGATAATCAAGTAAATTTTCATTAAATGATTCACTATCTAATGATTGGTTATTAATAACGCCCGGAATTAATCTTACAATGGTATCAGTAATTGCCATCGCAGGAATTTCCCCGCCAGTTAGTACATAGTCGCCAATAGATATTTCCATATCTACAATTGTTTTAATTCTTTCATCAAAGCCTTCATAATGACCACATAACAATATTATATGTTCTAATTTTGATAATTTAGTAGCAACTTTTTGATTAAATACTTCTCCACTTGGTGTTAACATAATTACCTTAGTATTTTCTCTTCTTAAGTCTTCAATTGCATTAAATATTGGTTCACACATTAGAACCATTCCTGGGCCTCCTCCAAAAGGATAATCATCTACTTGCTTATTTTTAAACGGAGAATAATTTCTTATATTATAAATATTTATTTCTACTAAATTATTATTAATTGCTCTTTTAATTATTGACTCATTAATAAATCCTGTAAACATATTAGGAAATAATGTTAAAATATCTATCTTCATTCTATCAGTCCTTTAATATCATTAATAACCATTATTTTTTCTTCTAAATTTATTTCTTTAATAAATTCATCTACATAAGGAACTAAATATCTTTTATCATTATTTATAATTACAAATATATCTTGATGAGGATATTTTTCTATTTTTTGTATTTTTCCAATACATTTATTATTACATATTACTGATAAATTAATTAAGTCTTCATCTAAATACTCATTTTCTTTTAAAATTAAATCTTCTTTATTTATAAATATATTTAAAGATTTATATTTCAAAACATCATTAATGTTATTATATCCTTTTAAAGTAATCATATCAAATTGTTTATGAGGTCTATAAGTAACTATTTCTTCTTCTATTTTTTCTTTTCCTATATATACTTTAAATCCTTTTTTAAATACTCTACTTTTATATTTAAAATTAGAAAGTATTCTAAGTTCTCCTTTTATGCCATGAGTATTAGCAATTTTACCTAAATAGACATATTTCATTTATTACTAATCTCGTACATTAAGATTGAAGCCGCTACTGCTGCATTCAAGCTTTCACATTGATCATTCATTTTAATATATAAATACTCATCACATAATTCACTCAATTCTTCACTCATTCCTTTACCTTCATTTCCAATAATTAATGCAAAATGCGAATAAGTTTTTGAGTCCCTTACATCTACCCCATTTGTTACTTTAGTTCCTACAATTTTATATCCTTCACTTTTTAATTCATTAATAAAATTTACTGGTTCTCTAATAATTATATTAGTATGAAACATCATACCTTGAGTAGATCTAACTACTTTAGGATTATATAAATCAACTGTTTTAGGGCTTAATACAATTGTATCGAAATTAAATGCTACTGCACTTCTTATAATCGTTCCTAAATTTCCCGGATCTTGAACATTATCTAATATTAATATTTTTTCACCAATTGGTTTCTCGTCTAATTTTTCAACGACAGCCATAACATTTGATGGTGTAGATAAATCAGATAACTTTTTCATAACACTAGAAGACACATATAAAGTATTTGTATCAAGCGGAAATAGTTCATCTTGTTCTAATATTAATTCTACTATTTTCTTTTCTCTATGGGCTTCTAATACTAAATGTCTTCCTTCAATTAAGAAAGTATTAGATAAATCACGATATTTCTTTTCTTTTAACTTTAATATTTCTTTTATGTGTTCATTATTTAATGATGTAATTAACATGGTTACTCCTCCTAATGAATATTATATAATAATTAAAAAAAAAAGGAAAGTTAATTCTAACTTTTTAATAATTTTCTAACTTCTTTATAATCCGGATAATACTTTCCTACTAAATTCCAAAAGTCTTTACTATGATTAGGGAATATAAAATGAGCTAACTCATGAACAATAACATAATCTAAACATTTAATATCATATTTAAATAATTCAAGATTTAATGTTACATTTTTATTTCTTAGATTACATACTCCCCATCTACTAGTCATCTTTCTTATTTTTAAATTAGGAACAGGTATTTTTTCTTCAAACTTGTTATACCAATAATCTAAATGCTCCCCATAAATATTAATTATATATTTAGACATATATTTATTCAACATTTTATCGTCATAAGTACAAATAACACTATCAGACAATTCTACTTCTTTAAATGATTCTCCATATACTATTGTATATCTTTTACCAAATATTTTAAAACTATTATCCTTTTTTTTACTACTTTTATCAATCATTTTAATAATAGCATCCCTATTTTCATTAATTAATTTATAAATACTTTTATCCGTAGAAAAATAACTAGTAGTTACACATATTTCATCATTTTTAACTCTAATATAAGTATTTTTATTATTTTTTCTAACTATATTAACATTATATAGATTATCATTATATTCAAATTTCATTTTATCTAAATATATTATATCTATTAAAACTAAACATTTTTACTACTAAATTAGAGATAAAACTTGAAGTTTTATTATTATATATGTTAACTTCATTATTATAAAATTCTTTACTATATTCTATTTTACTATTAACATTATTATTTTCTTCTTTTAACATATTATATTCAACATCACTACTTATTTTGGTATTATTTTCTGCAATCTTGTATAATTTATCAAAAGCTTCTTCTAAATTGCTATACTCATTAATTTTATCATTAATATTAGTTAATTTATTATAGTTATCAACCACAATATTCATATCATTATATGTAACTTCTTCTTCTTTAATATGTTCTTTTAAAAAAGTAATAGTTTTTAATAACACTGCTATTTTTTCATTTATTAATTTATTAACAGTATCCCACTTACTAGTAACTTTTGTTTCATATAATTTTAACCTATTATATTTTCCAATTATATAGAATGTAATAAAAGCAATAACAGCCATAATACCTATAATAACGATTGATTCTACTTCCATATTTTCACCTTCCATTTTCATATTAATTTTAGCATATCAATATAAAAATAGCAATAATATGTATAATTATTTTACATTTATACATATTAATAATGGTGATATTATGGATATAGATATAAGAAAATATATTATTGGTAATTTTAAAGAGGATACTATTGAAGATATAAAGAATTCAATTGATACTTCTATTTCTTCAAAAGAAGAAGATCCTTTATTAGGACTTGGAGTTTTATTTGAACTTGCTTGGAATAACAGTGATGAAGAAACTAAATATACTATTTTAAACAATATAAAAAAAGGTATGACAAATTAAAAACAGATAACTAGTATCTGCTTTTTTTATATATTATTTAATTTTTCTTTAATTATTTTGCTAACTTCTCCCATATCAGCTTTACCTTTAACTTTAGGAGTTACCTCTTTCATAATTAATCCCATATCTTTTTGTGAAGTTGGATTAACTTTGTCAAAAGCTTCATCAATTATCTTATTTACTTCTTCACTAGATAATTGTTCTGGCATATATTCATTTAACACTTCTACTTCTTTTTTAGTAGTATCCGCTAAATCATTACGACCTGCTTTTTCAAACTCATTAATAGAATCTTTTCTAAGTTTGATTTGTTTGGAAATAACATCTATTACTTCTTCATCATTTAAATCTCTTTTTTTATTTATTTTTTCTAATTGAATAGCACCTTTAACCATTCTAATAACACTTAATTTAAAACTATCTTTATTTTTCATAGCTTCTTTTAAATCGTTCATTATTCTATCATTTAAATTCATATTCATCCCTCTTAGTAATTTCTATTATTTCTTCTAGAATTAATTGTATTAATTTTCTTTTCTTCTTTTCTTCTAACTCCAGGTTTTTTATAACCTTCAGCTCTTTCTCTAGCTTTAGAAAGGGTGCCACTTTTAGCTACTTGCACTTTAAAACGTTTAAGTGCTAAATCTAAATTATTATCTTTAACTTTAACTGCCATTCAAATCCCTCCCTTCCGCATTCAATTAAATTATAACATTAAATATTAATTAAAACAAGAAAAAAGACATATTTCTATGTCCTTTTATTATTTTTTCTCTCCAAGAGGTACTTGTTGAGTTATACAGTGTATATTTCCTCCACCAAGTAAAATTTCTCTTGCATAAATTGGCTCAATTACTCTGTCAGGATATAATTCTGTAAGCAAGTCAATTGCTTTTTGATCATTAGGATCTCCAAATACTGGAACTGCAACAAATCCATTACCTGTATAATAATTTACATAAGAAGCTGCTAATCTATCTCCTACTTGTCTAGGAAGAGTTCCTTCAACAGCATCTACTCCTTCACTTTCTTCTTCAGAAATTAATACAGGTTTTGGTACATATAATTTATGTATTTTTAATTTTCTTCCTTTAGCATCAGTTTCACTTTCTAAATATTCAAGTGCTTTTTTACTGATTGCATATTGAGGATCAGATTCATCATCAGTCCATGCAAGTACTACTTCACCTGGTCTAACAAAGTTACAAATATTATCAATATGTCCATTTGTTTCGTCATTATAAATTCCCTCTGGAACCCATAGTACTTTAGTGCATCCTAAATAATCACATAAAGTTTTTTCTATTTCTTCTTTAGTCATATTAGGAACATTTCTACCTGATTCTGGTCTAAGTAATGTTTCCGCACAAGTCATTACAGTACCTTCTCCATCAACATGAATTGAACCACCTTCAAGAATGAAATCGTCTAATCTATAACTATCACATCCTTCAAGTTCACACATTTTTCTAGCAATAGCATCGTCTTTATCCCAAGGGAAGTATAGTCCATCTACTAATCCGCCCCAAGCATTAAAGTACCAATCTACTCCTCTTAGACCACCTTTATCATTAACAAGGAACGTAGCTCCACAGTCTCTCATCCATGAGTCATTATTACTCATCTCAACTACTCTTACTTTTGGATCTAACATATTTCTAGCATTTGCATATTGTTCATTAGAAACTACCATTGTAATAGGTTCATATTTAGCAATAGTGTTTGCTACTTCTACAAATACTTTTTGAGCAGGTTTTCCGCCAAATCTCCAGTTATCCGGTCTTTCAGGCCATATCATATAAGTGCCTCTATGTGGTTCAAATTCACCAGGCATTCTATAACCATCATCAATTGGTTTACTATTTAATCTTTTCAAATTATACCTCTTTTCTAGTTTTATTTTTCTTTTACTGTTTCATTCTTTACTCTAGCAGTAAGAATTTCTTGAATAATAACAGATACAACTACACCTAATATTAAAGGAATATTTGCTTCTATATATTCTTGTGTAAAATCTCCAAATAAAGTAAATATAATACTTAATACTAACAATACAAATGGTACATAAGCCATAAGAGCAGTCATTACTGGACCTCCTGGTACTTTATATACTCTTTTTGTTTTATCAGTTTTTCTTAATTTAATAAATGCTAAGAATAATGGGATGTAACTCGTAAGTAATGTTACCAAACTAAGTGAGAAGAAAGTCCAGAATAAATTACTAGCAGTTTCTGAAACTTGTCCTAATATTAGTCCAATTATAACAATAACTGTAGCTACTACACCATTCATAATTGATGCCATATAAGGCACGCCTTGTTTATTTGTTTTAGAAAATACTTTTGGAAGTCCTCCATCGTCTGCTGAATATTTGGCAACTGAATTAACTCCAAATGACCAAGAAACAATGTTAGCAACCATTGTATAAATAAACATAAGTCCTACAGCGATTACAATAGCTCTGATTAAATCAGCATTAACTCCTAAATTTGTAAGTAAAATGCTAAAACTATCAGTTATACCAGCAGCTTCTGCTTGTTCTAAGCTCATTGCTATATTTACACCTGTTGCAGGTAAAATATAGAATATTGCCATTAATAGTCCACCATATATTAATGCTTTAGGAATTTCTTTACTAGGATTTTCCATATCATCTGCAAATGTTGCAACTACCTCAAATCCTAAGAAATTAAATATAATAACTGATAAGAAAGATAAACTTAATAAATCCATTGAAGGAAGTAAATCCATCGCACTTTCAATAGGATTTGCACTTTCCCCAGTTTTAATGAAGCAATAAATACCTAAAAGTCCTAACGAAACCATAAATAAGATTTTAAAGAATGTTCCAATATTAACAATCCATTTACTTTCTCCTATTCTTTGAGTTCCAAGGAAACTAACTAACCAAGTATAACCAAGTTGTAATATTAAAAGCACCCATATATTTAATTCTAAATCAAATATACCGGCAATTACATCAGTTACTGCTACTGCAAGTGATGCAATCCAAAGTGGGAAATTTATCCAATAGTTCCAAGCAACACGAGAAGCCCACTTAGCTCCAAATGCTCTTTTTACCCAATCATACATTCCCCCTTCGCTTTGATAAGTAGTTCCCAATTCTGCTGAAATCATACCATAAGGTACACAGAAAGCAATAATAAGGAATAACCACCAAAAATATTGCGAATTACCAATTGCAGCAGTAGGTGTTACAGATTCTGCTACTAATGTAATACAAACTGTTGCAAGAATGGCATCAAATAATCTAAATTTTTTCTTTTTCATAATAAACTCCTATTATTCTCCTAAATTTTTCTTACAAATTTCAATTGTTTCATCCATCTTGTCCATAAAGTATACAAGTAATGCTCTCATAGCAGTTAATCTATTTTCTGCTTGGTCAATTACGATTGAATACTCTGAATCTATAACTTCATCAGTTACTTCTTCACCTCTTTTAGCAGGTAAACAATGCATAAATTTTACATTAGGTGAAGCCATTTTAATCATATCCATATCCACTTGATATTTTGGATAGAATATATTCATTCTTTCTTCTTCAGAAAGTTCTGCTTCATATAATCCATACCATACATCAGTATAGATAAAATCAGCATCTTTTAGAGCTTCTTCAGCATTATCAGTAATTAACATACTTCCACCTGAAGTAGCGCAATTTTTTCTACCTATTTCTTGGAATTCTTCTTTTAATTGGAATCCTTTTGGTCCAAATTGAACAAAGTTACCACCAAGTTTAGTAGTTACCATCATAAGTGAAGCACACACTTGTGTTGCATCTCCTACGAAAACAATTTTTAAATCTTCAAACTTTTTACCTTTTGGCATATGTTCGAAAATTGTTGTGATATCTCCCATCTCTTGAGTTGGATGGTTATAATCACTCATACCATTAATTACTGGTACTGAAGCATATTTTGCTAGCGCTTCAACACTAGAATGCTTGATTACACGAGCCATTAAAATATCTGTTAGTCTTGCTAAAACCATTGCAGTATCTTTTAAATTTTCGTGTGCACCAAGTTGTATTTGACCTGGGGCCAAATATTGTGCATGACCGCCTAATTGAGTCATTGCTGTTTCGAATGAAACACGAGTTCTTGTTGATGGTTGTTCAAAAATCATACCTAAAGTTTTGTGATATAAAACATTTAATGGATAACCTGCTTTAATATTCTTTTTAATGATAATACCAAGCTTAACAATGTCTAATAACTCATCTTTAGTAAAATTTTGTGAATCAACAAAATCTTTTACTCTTGCCATTTCTTATTCCTCCTATCCTATTAAATTATAACACTAAACTTTTTTTATAGTCAATAAAAAACGACACTTTTTCAGGACAAAAGCACGAAAAATCCCTTTAATTACTTAGAGTAATTATTTTGTTGACACTTGACTTGACAATTGTTCTA
>CALVXP010000024.1 GCA_944371525.1 uncultured Bacilli bacterium
AAATGAATGGAGCACCAATAAACGCGTGGGAGCAACCAAAAGTAACTCCACAACCAATGGAAGTACCAGTACAAAATTCAAATCCAGTGTCACCAGAAATGAATGGAGCACCAATAAATGCGTGGGAACAACCAAAAGTAACACCGCAACCAATGGAAGTACCAGTACAAAATCCAAATCCAGTGTCACCAGAAATGAATGGAGCACCAATAAACGCGTGGGAGCAACCAAAAGTAACTCCACAACCAATGGAAGTACCAGTACAAAATCCAAATCCAGTGCCACCAGAAATGAATAGAGCACCAATAAATGCGTGGGAACAACCAAAAGTAACCCCACAACCTATGGAAGTACCAATACAACCTTCAAGTCAATTAAGTGGAAATCCTGTTCCTAATACAGTTCCTGCTTCAGCATCAACTGTTAATAATGTAGGAATAGATAATAATAGTGATGTAGGAAGTATGTTTGTAACAGGAAATAATAATTAATTATTAATATTTAATATAGGAGGGGTAATATGAGCGATGAAGAAATAATGCAAAAATTTAATGAACAATTTTCTGATCAATTGCCGAATGATGCAAAGAAGAAAGAGGAAGCAGTAGCACCTTATAGGGTAAGTAATAATTTTAATACAGTTAATTCTAATAATATTGCTAATTTTCAAAATAGTTCTTCAGAAAAAAATATATTAGAAAATCAAAAAAATATTATTGATAATAACACTAATAATAATGTTACTACTAATAGTAATTTTTCAAATTTTAATACAAATGATGCAAAGTTTATAAATAATAGTAGTGATAATTTAAATAATAATTCTTCTTTTAGTAATACATCAAATTATGTGCCCCCTTCTGTTGATAATATTGTTTCAGATAATACAACTAAGTATGATACTAATGTAAGTTATAATTATGTACCAACTTATAGTACAAAAAAATCAAAAAAGTCAACATTTAAGTTGACTAATGAAAATTTAGTATTTATCGTAATAGTTGTTATATTATTTGTATTTATATTGATTATGCCAAGTATATATGATTTTATCAGGGAAATTAAGATGAGATAATATTTGAAATTTTGATAATTTCATCAAAATCGTCATCGTTAGCAATTATATTTTTATGTAGTTGATTACATTTAGAACACTTATATAGGATTTTATAAGTGTTTTTATATTTTTCTATACCAATAGGTACTAATAATCCTTGACATTTATTTTGTCTATCACCAGGATTTATATCTACATGTTTAGAATATAAACAATATGGGCAATGATCTCTTGCTGTATAATTAAGTTTTGGAACTTTTTTATTGCAATTTTCACAAATAAATTCTTCATCTATCATGTTAAACTTTTTCATAGAATCACCTAGTAGTAGTATAGCATAACAAATTTTAAAAGTAAATTATTGATTAAGAAGAAAAACAATGTTATACTCATATTAGAAAGGATGTTGTTATGAATAACAAGGGATTTACATTAATAGAATTATTAGTATCATTAACAATAGTGGCTATCATTACAATAATTATTATGTTTAGTGTAGGTTCAACATTATCAATAAGTAAAGATAATTCTTATGAGATTGTAAAGAAAAATATTATTAATATGTCTAATATATATATTATGGAATGTGAAACTAATAACATTAATTGTAAAGGAGATTATGTATGGAAAAATAATAAAACAAGCTTTTTAGTAAATAAATTATTACAAAAAGGGTATTTTAAACCTGAAGAATTAATTAATCCAATTAACGAAAAAGATATTTCTAATTGTTTAATTGTTAATGTAAGTGTAGATGAAAATAAAGTATATTCATTATCAATAGATGATTCTCAGTGTTAAAAAAATCTAACATTTGTTAGATTTTACTTATAAATTATATGTTTTAGTTAATAATAAGGATATGGATAAGGATATGGCGGAAATGGTCTAGGAGGTAAAGGTCTAGGATAAAATGCTGGTGCTAATAATCCACCAGTAATTCCACCTAAAACAAATGGTCCTAAAAATCCTCCACCAAGAAATCTATCATTAGAATGGTAATAATTATTTTGACTTCTTCTATTGTACATATTGTTATACATATTTATTCCCCTTTCATAATATTATATTGAAAAAGAAATGGAGAGTGCATAAAATGATGAATAAATTAAAAATACTTGCTAATATTTTAGTAGATTATTCAATTAGTGTTAAAGAAAATGAGAAAGTATTAATATCAGTAGATAATGGTGTAGATAAAAAATTAATTAGATATATTATGAAAAATATTATTGATAAAGGTGGATATCCATATTTAAAAATAAATGACGAAGAAATAAATAATTTGATTTACGAAAATTTAAATGATTTAATGATAGATAGCATAGTTAAAAGAAAAAAATTTGAAGTAGATAATTATGATTCATTTATAAGTATTTGTTATAATACTAATGATTTTGAAAATAAAAATACTAATGTTTTAAAATTAAAAGAATTAGGCAATTTAACAAAGGAAATAGATGATATTAGAATTAATAAAAGAAAATGGGTACTTTTAAATTATCCTTCAGCGTTAGATGCTTATAAATCAAAAATGACTACTAGTGAATTTTATGATTTTGCCATAGATACAATGATATTTGATTATAGTAGTATGAATGAAGCATTAAAACCATTAAAAGAATTAATGGAAAAGACTGATAAAGTACATATAAAAACCAATACAACAGATTTAACATTTTCTATAAAAGGAATGCCTGCAATTATATGCGCTGGGAAATATAATATTCCTGATGGAGAAATTTATACAGCACCGATTAAAGATAGTGTGAATGGATATATTACTTATAATACACCTTCACCATATCGAAATAGCGTATTTACAAAAGTTAAATTAACTTTTAAAGATGGAAAAATTATTAAATGTGAAAGCGAACAGGATAATGATAAATTAGAAGAAATTTTTAATACTGATGAAGGTAGTAGATATATTGGAGAATTTGCAATTGGAGTAAATCCTTTAATAAAAAATCCAATGGGAGATATCTTATATGATGAAAAAATTACAGGTAGTCTTCATTTTACTCCTGGTAATGCTTATGCTGATGCATTTAATGGTAATATTTCTTCTATTCATTGGGATTTAGTACTTATACAAAGAAAAGAATATGGTGGAGGAGAAATTTATTTTGATGATGTTTTAATAAGAAAAGATGGTATATTTGTTTTGCCGGAATTAGAAAAACTTAATTTTAAAAATTATTAGTATAAACAGTATAAAAAATATATAAGAAATAATTTAGTTTTTATATATTTTTTTGTAAGTAAATTTTCAATTAAATCTAAATATCTTAATATGTAAAAAAAGCAAGCTCCATTACAATTATGAAAATAATTTGTGTCAATATTCCCATTAATGCAGATATTCCATTGACCTAACTCTTAATGGCTGACTATCTAAGTATATTATATATAATATTAATTCAATTATTGGTAGAAAAAAGCTAATAATGTTTAAAGCAATATTTTTTTCTAAATTAGTATACTATCATAAAAAAAATATAATGGATATGATGTGTTAGTATTATTATTTTTTTCACTTTTTTTACAATAAATTATTGCTATTTTTGACTTCTATTTAGTATTTATAATATTTATAACATATTCTTATAATGTTCGTTTGAAAAATTAGATAGTTATATGTATATTCTAAATTAGTTGGATTTTTTTTAAAATATTCAAAAAGTATTTTCATTTATATTTTTTTTTGATATAATTAGTTAAGAGTAGGTGACAATATGAAGAAATTTCTTATATTACTACTTTTGACAATTTTTCTTTCAGGGTGTACAAGAATAGATAATGAAAAAGAGTACAAAAATGTTGCTAATAATATAATTAATTCATCAACTAGTTTAGTAAATACTGCTACTAGAGGTTACAAATATTATCTTCCTAAAGGGGTTTCCTTAATATATAATATTGATTTTAATCAAAAATTTAGGGTATTAGAAGAAGATATATATATGTATGTTGATATAGTAAGTTACTATTATAAAAAGGACTTAAATGATTATGAAGATGACTTTAATTATTATTTTAGTAATATTAGTAGTAAAGATAAAGTTGGTTATATAGGAATTAACAAAGAAGATGATGAATACTTTGTAAAAATAGTTTATAATTACGCTAAGGTAGAATTTTATACTAATGAAGAAAAATTATCTAGTTTAGTTGGTTATTCTATGGTAATCATGAATAGTATTGAGTATAATGATATATTGATTTTAGAAATAATTGAAGACAATAATATACGTAGTGAGGACTCTATATATAATATAACAAAACCAAGTGATAGTGAGAGTAAATTTAATGAATATTTAGAAGAATATGTTCAAGATGAAGAAAAAATAGAGGCGTTGCCTGATGAATAAGATGAGAAAGAGGTGCCATGATGGGGCTATTAGATAAATTAAAAAATTTGTTTACTGATGAAGAGGAAATTATTGAAACACAAGAGGTGGAAGTAGAGGAAGAAAAAGTTGAAGAACCTAAGCTTCCAACTTTTATGAGAGAAAAAATAGAAAAAGAAGAAAAGCAAATAAATATATTAGAAGAAAAAGCAAAAGAAGAGGAACAACTTAGTGATAGACAGTTAGTAAAAAATAATAATAGTTTTAAGTTCCCGGTAGCTTTTGAAGAAAAAGATTTTGAAGTTCCAAGTTATAATACACAAAATGTTATGCAAAAAGTAAAAGAAAAAGAACAAGAAAAGAAAAAAAGTGTTTCAGAATTATATACAAAAAAGGAAGAAAAGAAAAAAGAAAAACATGTTTTTAAAGCTACACCAATAATATCTCCGGTATATGGTATTTTAGATAAAAATTACAAAAAAGAGGAATTAAAAGCTAAAAAAGAAAGTGAATATGAATTGAAAAGACCTTCTAAAAAAGTTGATTTTGAAACAGTCAGAATGAAGGCTTTTGGTACATTAGCAGACGAACTTCAAGATAATCTTTTAGATGATCTTAGTGAGGTGAAAGAAGCAAATAATGTTGAAGTGTATCATGATGAAGAATTGTTAGGAGATATGATGGATGATAAAGAAAAAGAGTCTCTTACAATTGGAAGTGCTGAGGAAAATTATTATGATTTTGGTGTAGCATATGAAGCCCCTAAAGGTCAAGAAAATGTTTCTAATAATGATGAAGTAAAAATTATTAATCATAATGATGAAGATGTGGTAGCAGAAAAGATAGAAGTAAAAGAGAATAAGAAAGAAGATAAGAAGTCAAGTAGTACTGATGATATGGAATTAACTGATGATTTGTTTGATTTGATTGATTCAATGTATGAAGAAAGGGAAGACTTATAATGGAAATATTAGATATTTTACAAGTGCTATTATATATTTTAGGTTCTATTTTACTTATTGTTTTAATAATATTAGGTATAAAATTAATAATTACTATGAATAAAATTGAAAATGTTGTAGATGATATTAATGTTAAAGTAAATAAATTAAATGGACTTTTTTCTATTATTGATTTAACTACTGATAAGTTAGCATTACTTAGTGATAAGTTAGTGGATGGTATTAGTTCACTAGTTAGAAAAGTATTTTCAAGAAAAAAAAGAAAGGATGATGAAATAGATGAGTAAAGAGAAAAAAAGCGGTTTAGGTAAATTTATTGCTGGAGCAGCAGTAGGTGCAGGATTAGGGATATTATTTGCTCCTAAAAAGGGTAGTGAAACAAGAAGAGATTTAAAAAATAAGTTAGATGAATTAGTTGGTAAAGCAAAAGAAATTGATATTGACGAAGTAAAAGAAGAATTTTTTAAAAAAGTAGATGAAGTAAAAAAAGAATTAGAAGATTTGGATAAAGAAAAGGTTTTAAAAATTGCTAAGCAAAAAGGTGAAGAACTAAAGAAAAAAAGTGAAGAATTATTAACATTAGCAAAAGAAAAAGGAACACCAGTTTTAGAAAATGTTGCTAATGAAGTAAGAGAAAAAGCAATAATTGTTGTAAAAGAAGTATTAGAAAAATTAGAATCTAGTAAAAACTAAAGGAAATCTTTAGTTTTTTTTTCAAAAATATAAATATGTAAAATTATGGGAAATAATTCTATTTTATACAAAATTTGACAAAATTATGCTATAATATTGTAAGACTATGGGGTGGTAGTATGAAAAGTAAAATTCCATATATAGTTATAACTATAGCATTGTTTTTTGCTTTAATAAATTTAACAGAAGCAGATGTTATTAAAGCAAAAGTTTATTGTCCTGATGATAATGAACCACTTAACATAAGGGAAAGTATTGGTGGTAATATAAAGACTGCTTTAGCATGTAATACCGAAGTAAAGGTATTAGATCAAAATGCTGGTGTTGATGGTAGTGGTAGGACTTGGTATAAGATTGAATATGGAAGTGGTAGTGTAGGTTATGCTGTTTCTACTTATATAAAAATACTTGAAACAATTAAATTATCTGGTAGTGATAATATATATATAAAAGAGAATTATGATAGTGCATTAGATTCAGATGGTTTTATTGCTTGTTATGAAGATACAACTGATGTTAGTTTAAGAAATTCTGCGGGAGGAAATTCAACAGGTAAAAAGGTTAGTTGTGGTGAAAAAGTAAAGATTAATTCTACTCAAGAGGGAAGTGGAACTTGTGGATACTATTATAATGTAACAGATTCAAAAGGAAATAGTGGTTATGTATGTGGTTACTATGTTAATACTACTAAATTAAGTTCTACTGCCACAAATTATTATAATACAAAAGAAAGTTTGGACGATTATTATCAAAGTTTGAGAAATAAAGGATTCCCAGAAAGTTATTTACCATATCTAGCAGAAATTCATGCAAGGCATCCTAACTGGATTTTTGAAACAGAAAAAATTAATATTGATTTTTCTACGGCTGTTGAAAATGAAAATGCATATGGAAGGAATTTACTTGAAGGAGCATATTTTTCTCAAAATTATCTTTCAATGGGAATTAATACATATGATATTTTAAATGATATATTTTATGAATATGCAACCGAAGCTGGATGGTATGATGCATCATCTGAAGCAGTTGCATATTATATGGATCCAAGAACATATTTAAATGAAAAGTATATATTTGCTTTTGAATCATTAAAATTTAATAGTTCACATAATTCAGATATAATAAAAAAAGTATTAGCATCTCAAACTTTTTGGCCTAAAGTATATCAAGGATACGATGGAAATATTTATGATGACATAATCAAGGCAACAGAAGAAGCTGATATTAGTTCTGTTCATATAGCAAGTCGTATTAAACAAGAGATAACAGGAATTTCTGAAAGTGATCCTAGACTTGGTGGAACATTTAACTATAATGGACAAGATTATAGTGGTTATTACAATTTCTTTAATATTGGGGTCTATGGAGATAATAAAATAGTAAATGGGATGGTATATGCGATGAATAATGGATGGAATACACCATTTAATGCTGTATATGGTGGCGCTAAATTCATTGGAGAAGGTTATATTTCTATAAATCAAGATACGATGTACTATCAAAAGTTTGATGTATCTACTACTAATGGACATTATACGCATCAATATATGCAAAATTTAGCAGCTCCTATTCAGGAAACTAATACAACATACAATACTTATGTTAATAATTTAAGTGATTATCTAAATACAGCAATAAAATTTACGATTCCTGTGTATGAAAACATGAGTAATTACGCAGTTGTAGCTCCTAGTGTAGGAAATCCTAATAATTATTTAAAAGATATAAAAGTAGATAATCAAACTGTTGCTAATTTTAGTTATGATGAATTTAGTTATGATATAACTGTTCCAGGTAATGTTAATTCTATTAATATAAGCGCTACACCAATTAATAGTAACGCATCTATAAAAGGAACCGGTAATATTCCTATTACAAATAAGGAAACAACAATTACATTAACAGTTACTTCTGAAAGTGGTAGAAGTAGAAATTATGTTATTAATGTTATGAAAGATGAAGTAGAAGATATTGAAACTGTAGAGTTAAGTTATATACTTAATAATATTGGAATAAAGTATAATGAAAATTATATATATGGTATTAGTGAAGATACTGATATAAAAAGTTTAATTAACAATGTAAGTAAAGTTAGTGCTTATGCTAGTGCAACAATTAAAGATAAAGATGGAAATAGTAAGACTAGTGGAGTATTTAAAACTGGTGATAAAGTTACTATATCTAATTCTCAAGATGAGATAACATTGACAATATTAATGTACGGTGACATTAATGGAGATGGAAAGATAGATAAAGATGATTGTTTAGCAATTTTAAGACATTTAAATGGTTATACAACCTTAAATGATGTTTATAAAGTTGCAGCTGATCCAAACAAGGATGGAAAAATAGATAAAGATGACTGTTTAGCAATCTTAAGACACCTAAATGGCTATACAGATTTGAATAAATAGGAGGAATAAAATGAAGTCAGTAAAAAGAATATTAATATTTATGATTGCATTTATTGTATGTACAAATAGTGTAAGTGCAACAAGTTTAACAATAAAAAGTAGTGCTTCTTCAATTACAAAAGGGAGTACAGTAACAATTACTTCGTTAATATCAGCAGATAGTGGAATTTATACTACATCAGGTACTGTTAAATGTACAGGAGCAGGTGTTAGTTCTAGTGTAGATTTGGGGTCTGAGGATTTAAATACTGCTGATAGATCTAAATCGTTCTCGCTTACAATTAAACCTACTACATCAGGTACTGTAACTTGTTCTTCATCTAATGTTAGAATAAGAGAATTAGCTCAAGAAAGCGAATATGCTTTAGCTGATAAATCAATTACAATTACTGTAAAAGAGCCTGCTGTTATACCTCCTAAAGAATATTCAAGTAATAACTATTTAAAATCACTTAGTATTGAAGGGTATGATGTAAGTTTTGATAAAGAAACATTAGAATATTCTATTGAAGTAGAAAATGGTGTTGAAAAGGTAAATATTAGTGCTTCACCTGAAGATTCTAAAGCATCAGTAAGTGGAACAGGTGAAAGAGAAGTAACTGAAGGTAATAATAAATTAGAAGTTAAAGTTACTGCTGAAAACGGAAACGAGAGAACTTATGTTATAAATGTTAAAGTAAAAGAGTTAGATCCTATTAATGTTAAAGTTGATAATGAAGAATATACTGTAATTAGAAAAGAAGATGTATTGGAAGCTCCTAAAAATTATGAGAAAACAACAGTTAACATAAATGGAGAAGATGTACTTGCTTACTATAATGATAAGACTAAATATACTTTAGTAGGGCTTAAAGATAAAGATGGAAATGCTAATTACTATATATATGATAATGGTAAATATACATTATATAAAGAATACACATTTAATGGTATAACATTATATTTAACAGGAAAAAATGTAGATATTCCAAGTTTCAAAAAAACATCATTTAACTACGACGAAGATTCTTTGGAAGGATATAAATTTGCTGATGATAATTTAATAAAGAAAACATACGCACTTGATGATACTGACTTACAAAACTTTTACTTATTCTATGCTGTCAATATCGAAACAGGAGAAGAAAGTTTATATCAATATGATCCATCCGAAGGAACAGTTCAAAAATATAGTGCATCAATGATAAATTTGCTTGAAATGTATAAAAATGAAGCAGATAGAAATTTCATATTATTTGTAGTTGTTAGTGTTGTATTGGTACTTTTAATTGTAATTAAAATAGTTACATTTATTATAAAAAAGAAAAAAGATACTAATGGAATTAATAAAAATAGAAAATTAAATGTCAAAGAAATAGATTTATAGCATATATTATATTAGCATTACGAGTAATGCTTTGGCTAGATACAAGGTTTTGTATTTAGCCTTTTTATTAAATGTTAGTTGTTTTAATAAAAATATAGTAATATTTCTTTATTTTTATTTTTTTTTATTGTATAATATATTTGTATTATTTTAGGGAGAGTCGATAATGTGAGAAAAATATACACAAGTATTGATATTGGTTCTGACACAATTAAGTTTGTTGTAGGAGAACTTTTAAATAATAATATAAATATTCTTTCCTCTAATACAATAAAGTCAAAAGGTGTTAGGAAGGGATTAATATTTGATCCTAATTTAACAATAAATGCAATAAAAGATGGAATAAAAGAAGTAAATGATGATTTAGGGGTTGAAATAAAAAAGGTTATCGTAAATGTTCCTAATTATAATGCTAAATTTATGTTTGTGACAGGTAGTGTTGAAATTAATAATGAAGATGAAATTGTTACAATTGAAGATATAAATAAAGTAATAAAGAATTCTGTTTATAGTAAGCTTGCTATTGATTATGAATTAGTAACTGTATTACCAGTGGAATTTATATTAGATGGTGAAGAAGTAGACAAGCCTGTACTTAAAAAAGGTAAAAAATTAGAATTGAAAGGGATAATGGTTTCTGTACCTAAAAAAAATATTTATTCAGTACTAAATGTTGTTGAAGGTGCTGGACTTGAAGTTGTAGAAATTACTTTATCAGGAATTGCTGATTATTTTGAGGTAAGAAATAATAATACTGATAAAAAAGTTGGGGCAATAATAAATTTAGGACATGAGACTACTACTGTATCAGTTATTAATAAGGGAAAACTTATGAATACTGAAACAATACAATTGGGTGGATTAAATATTGAAAAAGATTTATCTTATGTTTTTGGAATAAATATATTTGATGCTAGAACTTTAAAAGAAAAGTTTGCTTCTTCTCATAAGAGATTTTGTCAATTAAATGATGTTTATGAAATAAAAAATACGGTAGGAGAAATTTTAAAACTTAATCAACTAGAGGTATCAGAAGTAGTAATGAGTAGGCTTAGTGAAATATTAGAACTTGCAAAAAAACAAATACTTTTACTGACAAAGCAAAGTATTAGTTATATAATATTAACAGGTGGTCTTACAGAAATTAAGGCTTTCAAGAATTTAGCCTTTGAAATTTTTGGAAAAAGTGTTATAATATATTCAATGGATACATTAGGAGTCCGAGATAATAAGTATACTACATCTTTAGGGATGATAAAATATTTCTGTGATAAGATGGATATGCGAGGTAGAGAATATTCAATGATGAGTATTGATGATGTTACAGCACTAGTTACACCTAGTAGTAAGACAAAAAAGGACAATATGATATTTACAAAGTTTATAGAGAACTTTATTACAAATAAGGAGGAAAAATAATGAATAATATGTTTGGTTTAGAAATGGATCAGTTAGCAAAAATAAAAGTAATAGGTGTAGGTGGTGGTGGTAATAACGCCGTTAACAGAATGATTGAATCTGGTCTTAAAGGGGTTGAATTCATTGTTGCCAATACTGATTTACAAGTTTTAAATAATTCTCTTGCTCCGGTTAAATTGCAAATAGGTAGTGAACTTACTGATGGACTTGGTGCAGGTGCTAATCCAGAAATAGGAAGAGAAGCTGCACTTGAGAGTAAGGCTGAAATAGAAGAGGCACTAAAAGGGGCTGATATGATATTTGTAACATGTGGTATGGGTGGTGGTACTGGAACAGGTGCTGCACCAGTTATAGCTGAAATTGCTCAAGATTTAGGAGCACTTACAGTAGGTATAGTTACAAAACCATTTAGTTTTGAAGGTAAAAAAAGAATGGAACAAGCAATTGGTGGACTTGATGAATTAAAAAAACATGTAGATACTTTAATTGTAATACCTAATGATAGATTAAGAGAATTAATAGATAAATCTACTCCAATGTTAGAAGCTTTTAGAGAAGTTGATAATGTTCTTCATCGTGGAGTTCAATCAATATCAGACTTAATTGCTGTTGCAGGTTTAGTTAACCTTGACTTTGCTGATGTTAAAGCTGTTATGAAAGATAGAGGAAATGCATTAATAGGAATAGGTGTAGGTTCAGGAGAAGGAAGAGCAGTAGAAGCTGCTAAACAAGCTGTATCATCACCACTTTTAGAAACATCAATCAATGGTGCAACTGATGCTATTATTAATGTAACTGGTGGTTCTTCTTTAACTTTATTTGAAGTAGAAGAAGCTGCTGAAGTAATTAGAACTGCTGCTAATACTGATATCAATACTATATTTGGAGCAGTTATTAACGAAAACTTAACAGATGAAGTAATAGTTACTGTAATTGCAACAGGATTTGAAAAACCAAGTGAACCGTTGTATCATAGTTTTAATACAACAAGAGAAGATATTATTAGAAGTAGAAGTGGTGAAGACATTGATAATGATTTAGATATTCCACCATTCTTAAGAGATAGAGATAATTATTAGAAATCAGAAATGGTTTCTTTTTTTATATATAAATTGTGTTGAAATAAAATCTTTAATTAAAAAGTCAAGTGCAACTTTTTATGAATAAACTATATATTGTCTATATGATGTTTTATGCCGAGAAAACT
>CALVXP010000025.1 GCA_944371525.1 uncultured Bacilli bacterium
AACAAAGAAAAAACAACTCAATATTAATTGAGTCATTTTATAAAAATTTTTGTATCACATCATTTACAAATGTACAAGTAATAAAATAAAGATTACCACTATAAATATAAATGGTAATCTTTTTACTTAAATTTATTTTTTATAAGTTCTAATTTTTTTTGCTTTTCAAAATCATATTTTAGTGTTAAACAGGAATAAAGTTCATTTACATCAGGATAATAATCAAAGTCTAAATCATCACTTATAAAGTATATTTTATATAAATATTTATATTTTATCTTTTCACTATTAATAGCATATTCTACTACATTACATTTATAATTAAATTTAATAAAATCTGAATAATATCCTGTTTTCTTATTATCATTAGTAATATCATCTGGTATATCATAAACACATATGTAATTTCCTTTTATTGAATTTAAAAATAAGACATTAATTATATTATCAAAGAAATGAATATATCTTTTATTCTCGATATATTTATGTGTATTTTTTTTATTATCATTTTCAAAAAAATTATCAACACCTTGTAATGTACAATTAGTTAATATATATTCTACCTCTTTCTCACAACATAATCTAAATAATTTCACAAAAGTCTCCAATCGTAAATATCTTTATTTTATAAACCCTATTTTATTAAGTGGCCATATTCTAAATACAGCTTTTCCAACAATATCATCTTCTTTAATAAAACCATTAGCTCTACTATCAGCAGATACTAAACGATTATCCCCCAGTACTAAGTATGTCCCTTCAGGCACTGTATCATAAGTACAATCTTCTACATTTTCTTTTACCATACATATATCTTTTATATCAAAGTCTTCGGTAATATTTTTAGCATAAATATCTTTTACTTCTTCATCGTTTATATATAATTTATTATCTACATATTCTACTTTATCACCAGGAAGTCCAATAATTCTTTTTACTACTTTAGTATTTTTTTTATTAATTACTACAATATCAAATCTTTTAATATCAGATACTTTATAAGATATTTTACTTAAAAGTAATAATTCACCATCGTGAAGTGTATTTTCCATTGAGGCTCCATCTACTTCAACCGGAGTTATTATAAAACTTCTAATAAGTATTACCACAATAATTATAATAATATAGGGGACTACTTCTTTAATAAACTTTTCCATTTTATTCCTTCTTTCAAAAAAAGATAATAAACATACATTTATTATCTTGCTTCTTTAATCTTATATTGACCTTTTCTTGTTCTTAAGAAGTATAATTTAGCACGTCTTACAACACCTTTTTTAACTACATTAATGTATGCAATGTTAGGACTGTGAACTGGGAATGTTTTTTCAACTCCTACTCCATATTTAGTGCTTCTTACTGTAAATGTTTCAGAAACTCCTTGTCCTTTACGTGAAATTACAACACCTTCAAAATTTTGAACTCTTTCTTTTTCTTTACCGCCTTTTTTCTCAATAATCTTACATCCTACTACTACAGTATAACCTACTCTAAATTCTGGAATATTAGGATTGATTTGTTTAGCAGTAATCTTATCAACTAAATTCACGCTTTCATCTCCTTTTCTAACCAGCAATCATTAAAAAATTAAGCGGATTGCTTTTTTTGACATTTATAATGATATCATAAATATATTTAAATTGCAAGGATTTTATCTTATTTGTTTAATATTTAATCTATTATATATATATCTTAATATAAAATATATGATTGTAGTATATATAATAGTACCAATAATACTATGAACAATAATGCTAAATAATAAATTTATATTATAAGAATTGTACTTTACTAAATTTAATATTATAAATGATACTATATGATAAATATAAATGGATACTATACTTAAAATATTAATATTTAATAAATTAAATGGTAAAAGGAAATCTAAAAATTTATTTACTAAATATATAATTACAAAAATTAAGGTTATAAACAAGAAAGTTCCTGTATATATAATATCAAATAATATACCTGTAATAATTAAAATATACAAATATTTTTTATCATTATTAAAATATGGATAAATACTAATTAAGCTAACAATTGTAAAAATAGTTTTAAAAATACTAGGGTCTGTTAATGTATAACCAATATGATTAGATACTAAAGCATCTAATAAAAAAGATATTACTACAATAATTATTGCTACACTCACTCTTCTATATCCTTTCTTTTTAATATTGCAACATAATTAATATCATTAAAATCTGCACTTGGTTTTACATTAATAATCTTAGCTAAATCATATTCATCAGTTGTTATTGATTCAACTGTTCCAATAAGTATTCCTGATGGGAAAACTCCTCCTAGTCCACTTGTATATACATAGTCTCCTACATTAACTTCTTCGGTATTACTAATTCCTTCTACTTCCAACAAGTTATTTTCATAATCATATCCATTTATAAGACCATTTACTTTATTATTACCATTACTAATAGATACAGATATTTTATTATTAGTATCACTAGTTGTTATCAGTCTTACTTCCGAGGTAAAAGTAGTAGTCCTAATTATTTTACCTATAAGTCCCGTTGAATTTACTACAACCATTCCTTCTTCTATACCACTTTTGCTTCCTTTATCAATAGTTAATGTATTATACCAATATCCAATATTTCTACTTATTACTGTTGCATTTAAATATTCATAATCTGTAAGAACATAGTCAATATTTAATTCTTCTTTTAATGCTTCTATTTCTTTTCTTAATTCAATATTTTCTGTTTCGATTGCATCAATTCTTTCAATACTAGTTTTTAATTTCTCATTTTCTTCTTGAACATTTCTAAGTTCTGTAAAATCATCTATTAAATTACTTACATAATTAAATGGAGTTAATACAATCTTCTCAACAAAAGTAACTGAATCCTTAATAAGAGATTCTACCATATTTAATTTTCTATCTTCTTTTAGTGTTTTAGCATATATAACTAAAGCTGCAATTACTAAAATAACTACTACTATAATTATATATTTTCCTTCTATTCTTTTTTTATTTCTAAACATAATATCAGTCCATTCTATAAATATTATTACCAATAATTGCTATTTATATTATACCAAATAATTAATAATTTTACTATTTAATCTTTCCATTTTCAAAATAACTATAATAATTATTTTTACCTATTACAATATGATCTATTAAAGGTATTCCATGAATTAAACCAATTTCTTTAATTCTCCTAGTAATATTATCATCTTCTTTACTAGGAGAAGAATCTCCAGATGGATGATTATGAAGACAAATTACAAAAGATGCTGAACATAAATATGCTTCTTTAAATATTTCTCTAGGATGTACTATTGAGTAGTTGATACTACCTATAAATAATAATTTCTTAGATATATATTTCTTTTTGTTATCTAGAAATATTACATAAAACTCTTCTTGTTTTTTATCCTTAAATAAATAATTAAAATAATTGATAATATTAACAGGACTTGTACAATTAATTAAGTCATTATCACTTACTTCTGCATATATTCTTTTTCCAAGTTCTATTACTGCTAAAAGTTCAATTGCTTTTACTTTTCCTATTCCTTTTATATTAGTAAGAGTATTAATTGATATATCTTTTAAATTTCTTATATCTTTTACTAAATTTAAAAGTTCACATGACACTTCTTTGACAGATATATTTTTAGTACCTGTTTTTATTATAATTGACAATAACTCTTCGTTTGACAAGTTCTCTTTTCCTTTATTTACAAGTCTTTCTCTTGGCTTTTCAGCATTAGGTAATTCTTTAAATTTAATCATTTATTTCCCCCTTCTTTTGCATTATATAAATCACTCATATTTAAGTCAATATTTTTTACATATTTTTACAAAAAACATGATATAAAATTTAATTTGTTATGATATAATGATAATAAGGTGATACTAGATGAGCAAAATAATTTTTACAATAGGATTTATTATGATATTAGTGGTTACAATAGGTACATTTTGGCAAACAGATATAATATATTGGTATACACATACATTTAACGAAGATAAATTTCAAGGGGTTAGTGTTAATGAATATTTTTTAGAAGACAATTTTTCATATGTAAATAACTATACAGATAATGATGTGTCAAATAAAAAACAAATGATTGATTTAATTTATTATTTTATCAATAGTGGTTCAGATAAAATAGAAGCTTATTGTGTAAAAGAATATACTGATTGCATTAAAGATTTAGAAAGTATATCTACTGATCAAGAAGCATTATCAATATTTAATAATTTTGTTCATCCTTATAATAGTTTTTCAAAGTTAAGTTTTAGTTATGATGAATATGGTAATTTTACAATAACAAATAATAAAATATATGATGATAAAATGATTGATGAAATTAATAAAATTGTTGATGAATATATTGCTAAAAATATCTCTTTCAACTTAAAAGATAGTGAAAAATTAAAATTAATTCATGATTTTATTATTGATAATACAAAATATGACACTTTAAAAATAGATAATATTACTGATGAAACTTATAATTCAGAAAACGCTTATGGGGTATTAATTGAACATTATGGTATTTGTAGTGGTTATGCTGATACAATGGCAATATTTTTAAACAAGTTAGGAATTATTAATTATAAAATAAGTAATGATGAACATATATGGAATTTGGCATATGTAGATAATAAATGGGTACATATAGATTTAACTTGGGATGATCCAGTTACAGAAAATGATATTAATAGAACAGATTATTTTATGATTGATACTAAAACATTACATGAATTAGATCAAGAACATGATTTTAATACATATATATTTGAAGAAGCAAAATAAAATAGGCACTATTTGATTAGTGTCTATTTATTTTATATGCTTTTAATACATTTTTAGCAAGTTCAGCAACAGTCATTGGTCCTACTCCACCCGGAACTGGTGTTATATAACTTGCTTTTTTTGATACATTATCAAAATCAACATCTCCATATAATTTTTCATTATATCTATTAATTCCTACATCAATTACTACTGCATTATCTTTTACCATATTATCCTTTATAAATTCTTTGTTTCCAATAGCTATTACTAAAATATCAGCAAGTTTTGTAATAGAATCTAAATTATTAGTTTTAGAATGACATACAGTAACAGTAGCATCATTATTTAAAAACAAATTAATAAGTGGTTTTCCTACTAAATCACTTCTACCTACTATTACTACATGTTTTCCTTTTATAGAGATATTATATTCTTTTAATAAATCAATAATACCCATTGGTGTGCAAGAAATAAGTGTATCATTATTATGAACTAATTTACCTGTATTTATATCGGTAAGTCCATCTACATCTTTTAAATAACTTACTCTATTTTGAACTACCTTAGCATCTATTTGACTAGGAAGTGGCATTTGAACTAAGATCCCAGATACCTCTTTATCATCATTTAATTTATCAATTAAAGTTAATAATTCTTCCTCCAATATATCAGAAGATAATTTTATATGTTCAAAATTATATCCAATATATTCAGCCATTTTACCTTTTTGCCTAACATAGACATCACTTGCAGGATCTTCTCCTACTTGAATTACAACAAGTTTTGGTTTAACTCTTAATTTGGTTACTTCTTCTTTTAATTCATCTAATATTTTTTGTTTTAATTTTTTACCATCAAGTATAATCATTTTATCACGTCCTTAATTTAATTTTGCACCGCAATTTCCACAAAAATTACCACCATTTACTGGTTTACCACAATTAGGGCAAAATTTTAAATTATTTTCTCCTCCATTAGTGAATAATGTTCCTGGATCAGGTGATTGTACAACAGGTTCATTCGGAGTTGCTGGAGTAACATTTTGATTAACCGTTGCCATAACATTGGCACCACTTTGACTAGCCATATTCATACCCCAAAATCCCATCATAGCTCCATTTTCATTAGACGCAGCATTTTGCATTGCTTCTGCAGTTGCATTAGCCATAAGTCCTGATTGCATGTTTGGATTTGAGAATATTGTAGCATCATCAATTTTTGATACTCTCTTCATAGATTCTTCTGTTAAATTAATATCCGCAATTGCTACATCTGATACTTTTATTCCATATTTTTGAAATAAATCAGCATCTAATAAATTATTCATTTCATTAGATATATCAGTTCCATACATACCAATATCACCAAAAGGTATTTTATGTTTTCTCATAACAACAGTAATAGCTTGTGTTACTTTTTCTACAAACTTACTTTTAAATTGGTCTCCTAAAACATCAGAAAATAATACTGTATCTTTAGCATTAGATCCAATTACATTACTTACAAGTATTGCTGGATCTTCTACTTTAATAGCATATTCTCCAAAAAATGTTACTTCTAACATTCCATACTTATCATCAGTTATTTTTTTAGGTTGTGGTGAACCAAATTTATTGCCTACTATTGCAAGTAAATTTACATAATACACTCTTTGATCTTGGGCTGTTTGTCCCCCAAAAGTAGTACGACTTCCCATTTTCTTAATAGTGTCGATTATTCCTTTTCCTAATCCACCAGTAAAAATACTTGGTTCACTTTCAGAATTAAAAGTATATGTTCCTGCTTCAGCACAAAAATCTAATATTTTACCATTTTCTATTACCATCATGGCTGTACTTTCTGGTACCATAATTGCACTACCATTAGTAATAACTCCTTCAGACGGATTTTTATTACCATCACCATGATTAACAATTCCTCTTTGTACTAATACATCACTATCCATTTCGGGACATGATATATACTCCTTAAATTGATCTCCTAATGATGAAGATACTGAACTTGTAAAAGCTTTTATTAATCCCATATTTTTCTTCCTTTCTTCTTAAATACTTTCTACATGATAATTATAACATGAAAAAGTATTTTTTTATATATTTTATTGTTTTATTGACAAAAATAAGATAGAATATACTTGTAATAAAAAACAAGTAATACTCATCTTCTATTAACACATTTTATATGTGACCTTGGTGTTAGACATTCCTAGTCTATTGGGTAAGTGAAGGAATGTCTATTTTTATTACAATAATAATTATTATTATTATAAATAATATTATTATGCGATCCAAGAGTTTTATTATATATTTATTAATAATTAACTAAAAGAAAACAAAAAGTCTCTCATTGAGACTTTTTTTAATATGTTTGAATATCAGTTAATATATAATCATAATCTTCTAAATTATAAATCGTACCGCAATATTCACATTTACCACTAGTATTAACACTTATACTAGCACCACAACCAGGACACTTTCTAACTAATTTAATATCTTTGGTATCATTCTTTTTTTCAAATATTAAGATATTTCTCTTTTCTATTCTTCTAGTATCGTCTCCTTTAATTGTTTCTCCAGTATCTATATCTATTATATAATCCATATATCTAGATATTATTTCTACTTCTATTACTTCCTTATCTTCTAGTTCTTTTCTACTTAATATTTTAGTATCTTTAACATTAAGTTCATCATACATCTGTCTTTCATTTCTACTCTTTAACTCATTTATATAAGTCATATATTTGCTTTTTACTTCATCACTTATAAAATGATCAACATCACTTAAATCACCTTTCATAATAGAAGTAAATAATTTTACAAAGATATTATCTACTTTTGTTTTAAACATCGCTTCATTAAATTCATTCATTATATATCTAACCTCTGTCCTATACAAGTTTTTTTACTCATTACATAATCACTAGCATTTTTAACTAATGTACTATCACAATATGGGCAAGTTGCAGAACTAACTATATCTACTGGAGCACCACAATTTGGACAAGTCTCTATCTTTTTATTATCCATTTCTGATTTTACAAAAGTTAAGTTATATTCTATATCTAATCTAGCATTATCTCTACCACGAACTGTTTTATTAGTTTTTACATTTATCACATAATCTAAGACTTTAACTCTTAAATAAACATTTATTGTAATAACACCATTAACATTAGTAATATCAGTTATTTTAGCATCTACATACTCAATATTTTTCATTATATTCTTTTGATTTTTTAACTTTAATGTTTCAAGTTGACTACTATACATATTATATATTTCATCTGTTGTAAGTTTTCTAATCTTATCTGTATCAAAGTTCATCCATGCTTCTTGAATATCTTTATAAATATTAAATGCTTTTTTCTTAAATTCTTCTACTTTTATACTTGGATCAATTTCATTAATTTTACTTTGATCAATATCTATATAATTATTATTTTCATTTTCAGAAGATAAATTTTCAAATGCTGGGTCTTCTATTGGAGGAATTCCTCTATTTTTATTAATCAGCTTTATTGTATAAATAATTCCCCAAACAAAGATTATTATAAATAATACTATAGTTCCAATTGGACTATTTATTAAATACGACGAGGAAGAATTACTATGATATCCAGAATCCCATCCACTGGAACCCCAATCACTTCCTGAACTCCAACTACCACCAGAATCCCATCCACCAATATCATAATCAGAATCCCATCCTGAATCAGCTTTTGTGACAATTGGAAAAATCATTATAACACAAGTAAAAATAATCAATATACCACATATAACCTTTTTTTTCATTATATCTACCCCTTATAATCTTTTACATCCTCTAATTTAACACTTACAAGCTTACTAACACCAGATTCTTGCATCGTTATACCATATAAAATATCAGCAAATTCCATTGTCTTCTTTTTATGGGTAATTAAAATAAATTGTGTCTCATCTTTATATTTATATAAATAGTTGCCAAATGATTCAACATTAGCATCATCCAAAGCAGCTTCTACTTCATCTAATAAACAGAACGGAACAGGTCTAACATTTAAAATGGCAAATAATAATGAGATTGCTGTAAATGTTTTTTCACCACCAGATAAAAGTGTGATATTTTGTAAATGTTTTCCAGGAGGTTCTGCTTTAATATCAATACCTGTTTCTAACATATTATTAGGGTCAGTAAGGATAAGTTCAGCATTTCCTCCCTTAAATAATTCTTTAAACACCACTTTAAATTCTTTTCTAATTTCTTCAAAAGTAGTACTAAACTTCTCTACCATTATGTCATCCATTTCTTTAATTATTTCAAGTAATGTATCTTCGGCATTCTTTAAGTCATTTCTTTGATTATTTAAGAAGTTATATCTTTCACTTACTCTTTTATATTCTTCAATTGAAGATATGTTAACTTCCCCAATTTGTTTTAGTTTGCCTTTAAGTTCACTAACTAAATTCCTTGCTACTTCTTCTTCCATATCTATTTCAAAATTTTCTTTAGCATACTCAAATGTAATATTGTACTCTTCATTTAAATTAAGAAGTAAATTATCAAGTTTAACATCAATTCTATTAATTTTAATTTCTAAATTATTAACTTCTTTTTCCATTTTACTAATAATTGAATTACTCTTTTTATTAGTTTCTTCTAATTCTAATATATCACTTTCACATTTTTCTTTATCTATCTTCAAAGAACTAATTTCTTTTTCAATAACATCTATAATATCTTTTATCCCATAATATTCATCAAGTAAACTTTTTTCTTTTGTAGAAACTGAATTATTACTTATATCTTTTAAATCATTAATTTCTTTAACAATATCATTATGTTTTTCTTTAAGTTCTTCTAATAATTTTAATTTACCATTCTTATTTTCGTTATTATTACTATTTTCTAAACGATAATTATATATTTTTGTTTCTAACTCATTTATTTTATTATCGATATTCTGCAATTCTACACTTAATTCTTTATTTTTACTTTCTATATTAGAATATTCTTTTTTAAATTTTTCTAATTCATATTTTTCTTTAATAATATTATTAGAAATAGTGGAACCTCCAGTTATAGAACCTCCAACATTAACTACTTGTCCATCTAATGTCACTATTCTATATCTTTTATTTATTTTTTCACTAACAACATTGGCAGTATCAATATTATCTGTAATAATAATATTTCCAAGTTGATTAGTTATAATATTCTCATAAATTTTATTATATGTAACTAACTTATCAGCAGTTCCAATTACTCCATCTATACCATTAATAATATCTCTCACATCATTTGGAATACTTCTTCCCGTAATTACATTAAGAGGAAAAAAAGTTGCTCTTCCTAATTTATTTTCTTTTAAATAATTGACTAACTCTTTAGCAATATTAGTGTTATCTACTACTAAATATGAAGAAGCTCCTCCTAAAGCAGTAGAAATGGCAATACTATACTCATCTTCTACTTCAATTAACTTCCCTATAACATTATGTATACCACTAAATTTAGGGTTACTTAGAATATTCTTAATACTATTAGGTACTGAACTATTATTATTAATATTATTTTCTAAATATTCTATTTTATATTTTAAATTAACTAGTTCTCTATTATTAGAAATAAGTTTATTATTTATATCATTCTTATTAGATTTAAAAGTATTATATTTTTCTAAGTTACTTTCTATATCATTAGTTATTACTTCTATTTTTTTATCAATTAAATCTATTTCATTATTTATATTATTAATTAAACTATTTTGTTTTAATTCTTCTTCTTTTAAATTAAATAATTTATTAGTAATATCATCTTCTACTGTTACATACTTATTTCTTTCTTTAAGTACTCTAATATCAGCATCTATTTTTTCTAACTCTTTTGTTTTAGTAATATATTCACTTTGTTTTATATTTAATTTATCTTCAATACTCTTAAGTTTATTTTTTTCTTTTAATATATCTACATCATAATTACTACTATTACCTGATAATTTTATTATTTCATCATTTAATTCATCTATTTTATTTTTACTTTCCTTATATTCATAATTTAATGATTCAATATCTTTTGCCATTAATGCTACTTCTACTTCTTTTAATTTATCTTTAGTATCTAAATATATAGTAGCTTCTTCACTTTGTTTTTTTAATGGATTTAAATTATTTTCTAATTCTAATATAATATCATTTATTCTATTTAAGTTTAAGTTAGTTCTTTCTAATTTTCTTATTGCTTCTTCTTTTCTTCTTTTATATTTTAGGACTCCTGCGGCTTCTTCAAACATAACTCTTCTATCAAGTGGTTTGGCAAGTATTATTTCATCTATTTTCCCTTGAGAAATAATATTAAAGCTTTCTTTAGAACCTCCTGAGTCAGTTAATAATTCAACAATATCTTTAAGTCTACATCTTTCATTATTAATAAAGTATTCATTTTCACCACTTCTATATACTGTTCTTTTAATAGATACTTCATTAAAATCAATTGGTACAGTTCTATCACTATTATCAAATATTAAACTAACAGTAGCACTATTTAATGGTTTTCTGCTTTTACTTCCTGAAAATATTATATCAAGAGAATTATCTCCTCTTAAAGACTTCATTGATTGTTCTCCTAAAACCCATCTAACTGCATCTACAACATTAGATTTACCACTACCATTTGGTCCTACTATTCCATTTATATTAGGACATAATTCAATATTAATTTTATCTGCAAAAGATTTAAATCCATACGCTTTTATTTGTTTTAAATACATTGTAATACACCTACTTGCTATTTCTATGTATTAATTATACCTTATTTTTAGAACAAAAGTCAAAATAAATTTTGACTAACTTACCTCACGGTAAGTTTTTTCTACTTCATAGGAATTTATATTCCTCCATAGACCAATTTCGGATAGTCGCTACCCTACTTATATTAAATTGTCAAAATTTATGGTGTCATTAGTTCTCTTTCGTAAATTTTAATATATATCTTTAATCCTTCACACATTATATTTATTGCTGCATTTAAATCTCTATCATGTGTACATCCACAT
>CALVXP010000026.1 GCA_944371525.1 uncultured Bacilli bacterium
TGCAATTCAATATTATACAACTTGAGTCACTTTTTTTATACAGAAATGTATCACATCAATTGTAACACAACATTTTTATAAATATAAATATATTTTTCACCATATTTTTTATTTTTTATAAGATTTAAACTTTTATATTTTTCTTCTAATTTATCTTTTTCAAATTCAAGAATAATGATCCCATTTTCATTTAACAAATTATATTCTATAACTTTATTAATTACTTTTTCTATTATTTCATATTTATATGGGGGATCTACAAAAATAATATCAAATTTAATATTACTATTATAAAAATAATCAAGTGATTTATTATAATCATTATGCAATATAGTAGATTTATCTTTAATATTAAATGTATTAATATTCTTTCTTATTACATTTATTGCTTCAATGTTATTATCTACAAAATAGCAATATTTAGCACCATTACTAATTGCTTCTATTCCTAAATTACCACTACCTGCAAATAAATCTAAAACAACACTATTTGGAATATAATTTTGAATAGTGCCAAATATTGATTCTTTTACTCTATCCATAGTTGGTCTAGTTCCTTCTATATTATATCCTAAAATATTTCTGCCTTTTAAAGTACCACTTATAACTCTCATTTAATCACCTTTTCTATTAATAAGTTACTATATAATGATATTTTAGTCAAGAAAAAAGATAGATAACTATCTTAATACATCTAAAAAAGTTTGTAACATATTAATATTTTCTAACATTCTATTCAATTTATCACTAGGATTTAATTTATATTTATCTTTCATATCTATTACAAATTCTTTAAAATTAGCAGGATTTCTATTTAACAATTTATACCAATATGAATATTCCCTTAAAAATTTTATATAATTTGGATTAGTTTTTAATTGATATTGAAGTTCTAAGGTCATTAATCTTCAAAATGTTTATATAATGGTCTAGGTTTATACTCAGAAGATTTATTATTGTCTTTTACAAATAAGTCACTAACTAATCCAATTGCTTTTTGTAAGGAAACTATCCCCTCTTGCATTTTATTGACATCCATATTTTTAGCCATATTAATTATTTCTGTTAAGGAACTACTAACACTTTTATTTTCAGTTTTAATTTCTTTTTTATTATTATTTATATAATTATTCCAAATATTTTGATCTTCACCATACAAATCATAAAATTCATAAAATTGTTGCCATGTCATTTTATTGTCTTTTACTTGTGATATCAAACTAGGATTTTTTCTAACAAACTCTTTAAATTCATCAATTTTAGACATAGATATATCACCTAATAAATTATATGCAAAAAATATTTAAAAGTTTAAAATATATATACTTTTTATACACATTCGTTAATTAATTTATATTTTTTAAATACTTAATAAAAAAATCGTTTCAGTTATAGAAAAGAAACAATTTTTTTAATTCAATTAAACTCTTTGTGAATTATAATATTTTCTTAAATAAATTATTGCAAATATTAAAGCTGATCCTCCAACTATCCATACAATAGCTATTGGTAAATCAAAAGTTGGTGAATTAGTATCAGGAGTTTCTGGAGGAAGATTACTATCGCAATCAGTTTTAGGTTCATACAATTTATAACATTCTTTTTTCATTGTAATAGAACAACTTCCATTATCTGATGAAGTACAACTACTTCCAAATTTACAATTATTATTTTCATACCATAAATTAGATGTATATGCAGAAGAACAATTTTCTTTATTACAATTACCACTACAACTGTAATCAGTATAATTTAACAATTCATTAACACAATTTTTTGTATAATTAACTTCTGATATTAAAGTACTATTATTAGAAAATTTTTCAACTGCTATACATTTATTAGTACTTGGATCAAATACATCACCTGAATTACAACTATATGTACAATTTTCATCATCAGAATATTTTTCCCATTTTGCAAATAAAGTTATATTTGAAGACACATTTTTGTAAAATTCGTATTTCTCGTTGTCACTATTATACCATCCTATAAATTTATAACCAGCTTTTGTTGGATTATATGGCAATGGATTTAATATTGCTTCACTACTAACTACCATTTTTCTGTTAGTATCACCATTAGAAAAAGTTCCACCATCTAATTCAAATGTTACAGTATAATAAGACAAAGGATTAGTTTCGACTTCTTCATCGTCTGGAATTGTCTCTTGGTCATCAGTATCTGTTATCTTTTCATTATATCTTAAACGCAATTTTTCTAAAGTAGCAGGTCCAGCATTACCATCAACTGTTAATCCTTCTTTTTGTTGAAAACTTTTTATTGCTTCTACAGTTTGTGGACCAGCGCTTCCATCTATACTGCCACTATAATATCCTAAATATTTTAATTTGGTTTGTAAACTACTAACTCCTCCACTTGTATTGGAATCAGTACACCATAATCCTATACTGTTAGAAGAACATGTAATATTAGGGCTACCAGAAGAAGAACCTCCTTCATCTGGATCTGTTGTGTCGTTTTTACTCCAACAAGCATAATAAACTTCATCATTATCAACTACTATCTTTTCACCGCTAACATATTTTGGTATACAAGAATCACCAAATCCTTTGTCTGTGGACCACCCAATCAAAGTATATCCATCTCTTTTTAATTGATAAAACTTATCATAATAGTTTAAACTAAACTCATAACCACTAACTTTATCATCATATATAACTTCAAAATTATAATTATCAAGGTTTCCTACTCCATTACGCGAAAAATAACCACCATTCGCATTTAAAGTTATAGATGCCTTAGAAGGGTCCCAACAAGCATAGTAATTAATTCCAGGATTATCTATTGACTCTCCATAAGAATATTTTTTAGTACACATTCCATTATTACCAGCCTCATCAGACCAACCAATAAAATTATATCCCTTTCTTGATAAATTATATATACTTTTATTGTATGATAATGTAAATTTACTTTCGCCGTCATTTTCTTTTACATCAAAAATTAAACTTTGATGTAAACTTCCATCACCAATGGAAGTAAATATTCCTCTATTTGCAAATAAATTAACTTTTTTAATTACTACTGTTTTATTAGTTTTACAAACTCCAAATATTTCCCCATCAGATGCATCTATCGTAAAATATTCTCCATTCATATCATTTGTACAAATATGACTTAAAGAATTAAACTCTGATATATTTTCTTTATTTGATACTTTTTTATAACATTTATATGAATCATCATTAGTTAGTTCAG
Organism: uncultured Bacilli bacterium; assembly: GCA_944371525.1. Lineage (GTDB taxonomy): Bacteria > Bacillota_I > Bacilli_A > RF39 > UBA660 > CALVVX01. Next base: position 3,223 of record CALVXP010000026.1, read on the forward strand.
AATACCCTTCGGGACATTCTTCATTTGCAGCCAAGTCTAACGAATAAGTAGTATTACTTATGCTAATAAACAAAAATAATACACTACATAAAAAAGCTGAAAAAACAACACTTTTTTTTAAATTTACTTTACATCTTATAACCATATTAACTCACTCCTACCTTTATTATAAAAATATCAAAAAAAAAAAGAAAAATCAATAGATATTTTTATTAATTTTTCAAAATTCATAATCACATTATAAAAAGATAAAATTGTGACAAAAATATTTTCAATGTAAAATATATTAATTACTTAAAAAAGTTCAATTATATATCTAAATTATGATATACATTTTGAACATCATCTATATCTTCTAATTGTTCTATTAATGTTAATGCTTTTTCCTTTAATTCTTCATCTAATGAAATATAATTATCAGGAATAAATGTTACTTCTGACGCAATTGTTTCATCATATCCTAAATTAGTAAGCCCATCTTTGACACTAATAAATTTCTCTGGAAGTGTATATATAGTATACCCTTCTTCTTCAGAAATAAAGTCTTCAACATCAAGTCCTAATACATCTTCCATAAGTTTATCTTCATCATATTTTTTATCTAAAATAATTAAACCTTTTCTTTTAAATAAATAACTAACAGAACCATCAGTACCTAAGTTACCTCCTCTTTTAGTAAGAGTACTTCTAACAAAACTTGCTGTTCTATTTTTATTATCAGTAAGGCAATCAATCATAATAGCAATACCACCAGGTCCATATCCCTCATATCTAATAGCTTCATAGCTTTCATCATTATTTTTACTATGAGCTTTATCGATAGCACTTTGGATATTAGCTTTAGGCATATTTTCACTTTTAGCTTTTTCTACTACCATTCTAAGAGCAGCATTATTCGCAGGATCAGCATCTCCACTTTTAGCAGCCACATATAACTCTTTTGCTAACTTTTGGAATACTTTACTTCTTTCAGCATCTATTGCCCCTTTTTTTCTTTTGATTGTTGACCATTTTGAATGTCCTGACATATTTTCACCTTTCCTATCCTATATAACTTAATATTACGGGAGATAAGATAATTAATAAAATTAAAGGCACAAAGAATAGTACCGATATAATACTAATTTTAATTGGTACTTTAGATATCTCTGCTTTAATTTCTAATTTTTTCTTCTCTCTTAAATAATCTACTTGATTATACATCGTATCAATAATACTACTACCAAACATATCTGCTTGAGTAAGAGTTAATATTATATTATTAATTGTTTCTGATGGAATATTTTCTTGCATGTCATTAAGAGCTTCTGTTAAACTTTTACCAAATCTTGCTTCTCTTAATGCTTCTTTAAATTCATCAGATAATTCTGAATCAATACTATTAACAGTTACATTTAATGCTTCTTCTAAATTTCTTCCTGTTTCTAAAGATAATGTTAATACTTCAAAAAAATGCATCGCTTCAGATTCTAAATTACTTTGTCTTTTCTTAATTTTATCATCTACTAAAATCTTTCCAATCAAAAAATAATACAATATTGTAACAAGTGGCGCTACAACATAACCAAGATTTATGATATATAATACCACAAAAAAGACAATAAAGGAAGTAAATAAACGAATATTTAAGAATCTAATTGCATCAACTTTGTTATAAACTCCTAATAATTTTATTTTTTTATCCATTTTGTCAATAGTTTTTTGATTATATATCTTTCTTGCTAATTCCGGTTTCTTTTCCATATTACACCTTCACCTTCATTATCTTTTGTAAAAACCATATATAAATAACTACCATAACAAAAATTACAAATAATACAAAATAACCTAAAGCAGATGCAAATAATGGATCAAAATAATTAGGATTCAATATATATATTATTCCTACAAATATAAATGGTACAAACATAAGAACTTTTACAACTAAATTTGAACTTACTGTTAAATTTCTAAGTTCTTCTTTTAATTTTTTCTTATCAAATAATGTTTTCTCAATCGAATCAAATACTTTAACTATATTACCACCAGTCTTATTTAATATAGTAAGAGATGATGATATATATCTTGCTTCTTCTATATTAATTCTTTTAGCAAATCTTTCAAATACTACATCTACTCCTAATCCATATTTTAAATCTTGATATATTTTTTTAAATTCATCACTTATTGGTTCAGGTAATTCTTCACTAGCAATAAGTACTGCTTGCATCGTAGACTTTCCTGCTTTAAAAGCATTATTCATAATAATTATCGCTCTTAACATTTCATTTTCTATTTTCTTTATTCTCATTTTATTTCGATATATTAAATATATATCTAAAATATAATATCCTAATATAAAGTTAAATAATAATTCAAATAAAGTAACTAATCTTGTTTGTAAAACTTGAGAAAAAACTGTTAATAATACAAATGTTATAGCAATTATTAGTTTATGAGCTATATAATCTACTGCAACAGTATCTTTTCCAAATAAAGTATATTTTTCATATCTTCTCGATATTCTTTTTATTAAATTAGATTTTAATAATACTTTTCTTATTCTTTTTATAAATTTAAAATATTTAAGAGATAAGTTATCAAATACTGATAAACTTTCACTTTTAATTGGTTCAATACTATATCTTCCAATTCTTCTTTCATGTCTTATTGAAATATTTTGTCTTAACATGAAAACAATAACTATGAATAAAACAACGATAATTATAATTTGAATTATCATTAACATTAAATTTTGATCCATAGTTATCACCCTTTCTATTTAAACATTTCTTTTATTCCTATAATTCCTTTTCTTTGTAATTTTCCACATATTTTAGGAATTTTTTTGGTCATTGTAAAGTCTCCAATTACTGAATTATCTTCAGCAATTCCTTTTTGTATAAATCTAAATATTTCATTTAATTGTAATACACCATCTTTTAGCCCCACTACTTCAGAAATACTTGTTATTTTTCTTCTACCATCACTCATTCTGTCTATTTGAATAACTAATTCAATTGCATTTTCAATATAGCCTCTAACAGCACTAACTGGTATTTCCATTTCGTTCATAAGTATCATTGTTTCAAGTCTATTTAATGCATCCGTTGGAGAATTAGCGTGAAGTGTAGTAATAGAACCTTCATGTCCTGTATTCATTGCTTGCATCATATCAAAAGCTTCTTTTCCTCTTACTTCTCCTACTATTATACGATCAGGTCGCATTCTAAGAGAGTTTCTTACTAAGTCTCTTATGGTTACTTCCCCTTCTCCTTCGTAATTTACTAATCTCGTTTCTAATGATATTACATGGTTTTGTTTAAGTCTAAGTTCTGCTGCATCTTCAATAGTAATTATTCTTTCATCATTTCCTATAAAACCACTTAATATATTTAAAAGTGTTGTTTTACCAGTACCAGTACCTCCAGAAATAATAATATTCACTTTGGCTTGTACACAAGCTTCTAAAAATCTTGCCATATCATTAGTTAAAGATCCTTTTAACAATAATTCATCGATACCATCTAATTCTTTGGCAAACTTTCTTATTGTTAAAACTGGTCCTCTTAAAGATAAAGGTGGTATTATAGCATTTAATCTTGAACCATCTCTAAGCCTAGCATCAACCATTGGATTAGCAGCATCAATTGTTCTTCCCAAAGGTTGTACAATTCTTTGTATTGTTCTTACAATATGATTATCATTTATAAAAGATACTGATTCATCTTTTACTATTTTACCATCTATTTCAACATATACTTCATTTATTCCATTAACCATTATTTCCGTTATTGTATCATCTTCTAGTAAATCCGTTATTGGTCCATATCCATTAACTTCATTCTGAATTAGGTTAAATATATGATTTCTTTCTAAGTATCCTAAATCATAACCTACTAAAACTTCATCTATTTCATCATTAATGTATTGTTCTAGCATTTTATCTTCTGGAATATTATTATCAATTAAATCTTGAATTATTTTACTTCTTAATTTATCAAGTAAATCTTTATCCGGAAATATATCATAATCTTTTACTGCCTTAGTATCTAATTTTCTAGGTTTTACATTAAATGCTTCAATTAAACTTTGTTTAGCCATTTTTCTTCACATCCTCTATATGCTTATCAGAAATTAAATCTAAAGCCATTTTCTTCATATTATTTATATCACCACTGTGGAATCTATTAATACTTTTATTTAGTGTTAATATTTCTCCGTTTAATACATACTTATCAATATTTTTAATATAAAAATTTTTAGATATTGTATAATCTATATTATCTTTTATTATATTTCTAATATCAAATAATGATAAATAATCTTTACCAGTATCTCTTGAATTATTTAAACATATTAAATAATTGTTTTTATCAGCATCCTTAAAAATACTAACAATACTCTTCATATTTTTTAAATCTACTAAATCATTAGTAATAATAAACAAACTCATATATGAATAATCCATAGTAATTAAATTAACCTCATCTAAAATATGATTAGTATCAACAAGGATAATATCATATTCTTTTTTAGCCATTTCTAAAACAATGTTTAAATACTTAGGATCCACTTTTAATGCTTGTCTTGGATCTCTTGGAGCTGCAATTACATCAATATTCTTATTATATGATTCTACATAATCATTTAAAGAAGTAAAGCGATTATTACTTAAACTATCAATCATCATAAATATATCTTTTTTATTTTTTAAATCTAGACAAGCTGCTACACCACCACTAAAAAGATCTAAATCAATTATTAATACTTTCTTTTTCATAAGGCTGTAAATACCTGCTAAATTTATAGTTATTGTAGTTTTTCCTACTCCACCTTTAACAGAAGATACACAAATTATTTTTCCACCTTGATTAGTAGCCATAATATCACTTTATCCTTTCTATACTTTTTTCATTGTTTATAATAGTACCTTTATACTCTGATACTATTTCAAAACCTTTTATATTAAAAATATGAGATATTAAACTTTTTTCATATTTTTGCATATAAATATATACTTCATTATCTATTACTCTAACATCAATTTCATCAAGTTTATTAGTATTTAACAATATATAATTAGTTATTTCACTTTCAATATTTTCTTTTCCCATATTATCAAGTCCATAATCGACCATCATATAATTAATATTATTTAAATCTTGCTTGGAAGTCATAATAGTACCAACATCAACAACTAATACAATTACAAATAATAATATTGGTAATAATACTACAAAAAGAACTAAACTTTGTCCTTTATTATTTAACTTAAGCATAAGGAATTACCCTTTCAATAGTAATAACATACGGGTCTCCAAATACTTTATTCATTCCAGGAGTCACTATGTTTACTTTATCCTTAAATACTAATTTAGTATAATCATTAACATTTACTAATTCTATTTGTATATCTTTATATAATTCTTGAATCTCAACAAGTGATTTATTCTCTTTATATATTAAAACAGCATCATTACTAATACTCTCTAAATTACTTTTTTTATTAAATATCATTCCAAAATCAATGATAACAAAAAGAATCATGATAAAAACAGGTAATATTAAAATAAATTCTACTAAAGCTTGTCCTTTATTATTCATCCTATCACCATCTTCTCTATCATATTAAATTATACCAAAAGATATAAAAAAAAGAAAGATTATTTACTTTCTTTTTCTATTTTTTGCTATTTTTATTATTGTTGTTATTTTTATTTGATGTTACAATTATATCTTCTTCATCATCTTTTTTAAAGATTAAATATAGAAGTCCAATAATAACTAATATAATTAATATTATAATAATTGTTTTTTCTAATTGACTATTACCATTTTCTTCTTCTTTTGTTTCTTCTTCTTTAACAACTTCTTTTTTTGCTTCTTTATCTACAGTAATTGTATATGTTCTTTCACTTCCATCTTCGGCAGTTACTACTACTGTTACTGTATTTTCTCCTTCTTTGAAGTTATTATTTCCATAGATATTTACACGAGCACTAGAATCTTCTGCTACTGCTGTAATATCTAAAGTTTCTACATCAGAAGAAACTTTAATATTATATTCTAATGTATCTTTATTAAACTCTATTTCATATCCTTCAATTTCAAGTTTAGATAAATAATTATTTGTAGATTTAGGATATACTTTAATAACATTTATTGTATATGATTTAATATCACCATTTTCTGCTACTACTGGAAGAGTAATAACTGTAGTGTCCCCAGTCAATGCATATTCTTTAAATGCTAAAGTACTAGCATATTCATCACCTAATACACCATTTAAAGTAACTGATTTTACCCAATAATCAACATATAAAGTATATTCTAATACATCTTTATCAAATGGTTTATCAAAAGTTCCTATTGATGAAGTAAGCGATGTAATGTCATTGTTAGTACTTAATGCCCTAGCGATTTTAACATCTATATCACTATTACTTACTAATTTTACTTCAGTTCCATCAATTGCAACTCTTTCATTAGTCATCTTTATATTAGTATTTTGTTCCATCTTAGCTTTAAATGTAAATGTTAAAACTACACTATCTTTATCTAAAACTTCATTACTAGCATAAAGATATTTACTAGTTAAATAATTATAATTACTATATTCATCTAAGCTATTAGAAGAAATACCTACTAATTCTAATACATCTTTATCATAATTAATTATACCTTCAATACCATTTAATTCTATATTTTTAGCAGTTAAACCACTTAAAACATAATCTACTTTAAATGTATCTCCTACTCTAATTACTTCATTATTAGATTTATTTAAATTTAATGTTGAATTAACACTATCACTATAACCATTATGAGTAACCCAATTACCTACATCTATAGAACCAGCCATTTTAGTAACATCAAGTAAATCAACTACTCCATCTTCGTTAATATCTAATGCATACATATTAACAGCATCTAAATATTGTAATTCTAATGCACTATTTAATGCAATATTTACTTCTTCTCCTGTTACTAAACCATCATTTACATCTCCAGCAACTACAAATGTGTAATTTAAACTAGCATCACCATAACTTAATGTTAATTTCATGCCTGTTCCAACAAAACTTTCTGGAGCCACTTCATAACCATAAACATCTGTTATAGTTACATTAAACCCTTTAAAATATTCATCATTTGCTATTTTATTTAAGTAATCTGATACTTTAACACCTGATACACTATCAGTTTTAAAAATACCATTTAATCTATTAATTATGCTAACTATTTCTTCATTATAATTATCAAAGAAATAATTACCATCTAATTTATCATCTATTTCATCAATAGTTACTATTTGTGTTAACTTATTAAAGTCAACATTAGTTAACTCATTTTTTTGTTCATCTGTCAAAATAGTTGAACTTAATACCTTATTATAAACATCAGTAAATTCTCCACTATAATAAGTTTTATAATCAGAACTTCCTACAGTATTTTTTATAAGTAAAGTAGTTGCAAGATTAATACCAGCTTCTTCATTAATAAAATATACTGTAATTGTATAATCCCCATTTAATAATTTTGAAAAATCTTGTTTTACTTCAAAATTATATGGATGTAATGTTAAATTATTATTAATTACTACTTTATAATATCCATTTTCTATTATATCATCAGATAAATTTCCTTTATCTAATTTTATATTAAAAGTTACATTACCACTATCTTTTGTTTCATAATATGTAACTGGGTTTTCAGGATCAGTTTCATCTTTCTTTTCATCTATATCTCCTGTTACTTCAAAAACAACTCCTGTGTCTATTTTATCTTCTTCGATAGTTTCACTATCTTTTACCATTGAACTTAATTCGTTACTTTCTACATACTTAGATAAAGTATCAGAATCAGTATCAGTAAATGTTGCACCTGTTACATCAAAAACTTCAACATCAACAGTATATTTACCATTGTATCCATAACCAAAATTCTCAAATTGTGCAGTAACACTACCTTCATTAATTTCTGTTCCTGTTACCAATTGATAGTTAACATCAATTTCTACTTCTTCATTAACATAAGTAAATGCTAATGAGGTTTTAACAATATAACTAGTAGCTACAGGCTTTTCATCTTCTGTTACAACTAAAAAGTTATTTCCATCTACACTAATCGTTAATATTTCATTATCAGCATTACCTGTAATACCAATAGTTTCAATACTAGGTATATCTGCTAAAATTTCTTCAGCAATAACTTTTACTGGTGAAGATATTTGAGAAAATACAACACATACTAATAATATTAATTTTAATATTTTTTTCATGTTATCTTCCTTTCTTATTTTTTTTATTTTTTTAACTTGTTTTCCCCTGACTTTAACACCTCTTTCCACGATTGTACTCTTTCTACAATCAATATCATAATAAGTATAACATAAATTCTTTTTATTCAACAATACTTGACACTTTTTTTACATTTTTTGTTATTTTTTCTGTTTTTAGATAAATTTCATTTTTGTACATTTGTAAATGATGTGATACAAAAATTTTTATAAAATGACTCAATTAATATTGAGTTGTTTTTTCTTT
>CALVXP010000027.1 GCA_944371525.1 uncultured Bacilli bacterium
AAATATAAACATTTGTTTGTCAATGTTTTTGATAAACAAACAATACAAAAATCGAACTTTCCTTATAAATAAGAAAAGAAAATGCATATTAATACATTCCCTGTAATTTCTTTTTATCAATATTACTTAAACTATCTACTTTCCATTCATCTCCACTTTTATATACATCTAATTCCAAAGTATAAATCACAGTATCCTTAGCACCTTCTAATTTATCTAATTTAGCATCATTATATTCTTCCAAAGTATATTCTTTATCTTTATATTCTTCATCTAATTCTTTAATAACTTTTTTATAATCAGTTACTTTAATTTGTACAGTTATGGTAGCCTTATCTCCATCTATTTTTTCATCTTTAATTTCATAACTTAAATTTTTATATTGATTTTCTATTATTTTTTTATATCTATCTTTTTGATTATCAGTTAAATTTTCTTTATCTGTTATAGTATCTATTTCACTTTTTATATCTTCATCTAACATTTGATATTTATTTAATAATTCTTCTACTTTACTAGTAGGACTATTATTAAGAGCACATCCAAATAAAAATAATAATACAAATAAGGAAAGTACTTTTTTCATTATATCATCTCCACTATTAGTATTATTATTTTTCTATATTTTATACATTAAAATTCATAATTATTTAATATTTCTAATATCATACTAGATTTATATCCCAAATTAAGTAAATTATTATATATTTTATTTTTTAATACAAAACCTTTATGTTTTTTATTAGATTTCATAAATTTAGTTATTAATTTATCAATCTTCTCATAAAGAATATCTTCATCTATATTATTTATATATGTATTTATAATATTATTATCTATATGATGTTTTTTTAATTCTAATTCTATTTTATATGGTCCCATTGTTGTAAAATTTAATTTATCATTAATAAAAGCTTTAGTAAATACTTCATCATTTAAAATATTATTTTTTAAAAGTCTGTTAATAGTACTTTCAATTACTTCTTCACTATATTTTTTATTTTTTAAATATACTTTTATTTCATTAGTACTTCTAATCCTTACTTCAATATAATTAATACTTTTATTATATGCTTCTTCATACATATTATCATTTATTATAATATTATATAAATTATTATCTATTTCTTTTTTATATAATAAGTTATTGTTTAATATAACATCTTCATATGTATCAATGGTAGTACCATCTTCTAAAAACAATTTATATTTACCATTAGAACATTTTTTATATTTTATAATTTTCATTATATCACCATCATTAATATATATTATTTTTTATAAATAAGCAATAAATTTAATAAAGAAAAAGAACTTATATATACATATGTTCTCTTTTCAAAGGATTAGTTATGTTTTTTTCTTCATAATACTTTTCTACTAAAGATACTTTATTTTCTTTTAAACTTTTAGGAACATCAATTATTCTTTGATTAGCAGATCCTCTAAATAATAGGTCTAAACTTTTTTGTTCTAGTATAAATTTACCGTCTACTAAAATATCTATTTGTTTAAGTAATTCCATTATATTAGGATCTTTCTTACTTTTTTCAATTAATGCTTCAAAAGTAAATCCTGTGTAACACCATATGTTTAATTTTTTACTTTTAGCATATTTAGCAATTTCTGCACATTCATGAGGTTGAAAGAAAGGGTCACCTCCAGATAATGTAAGTCCTTGGTGCCCCTCTAATTCATCTATCCAAGATTTAACTTCTTCAAAGTCAATTAACGCTCCTCCATCAAAAGAATGTGTTTGTGGATTATGGCAACCTTTACAATTATGTGAACAACCCTGTGTCCATAAAACTGCTCTTACTCCTTCTCCATCCACAATACTATCTTTTTGAAGTTCTGCTGCTAATCTAATTTGCATTATGCTGCGTTTTCTGCAAAAATACCTTTAGTACTATGTTTAACTCTATCTCTTTCTTCTGCTCTTTTACCATTATTGAATCTGTCAGTAGTACCTACTAAATATCCTGTGATTCTTCTAATTCTTTCAAATTCAACGCCTTCCCCTATTTTTTTAGCTTCTCTTACTTCTTCTTTCATTTTAATCTCCCTTTCTTTTTTATCTACAACATTCATTAATACTGTTTATTTTCTCAATACTTACGCCTTCCCCTGAATGTCTACCACAACCAGGACAAACATCTCCAATTACTCCAACATATCCACATACTGGATCTCTATCTACTGGATGGTTAATTGCTGCATATCCCATATTATTTTCTTTCATTATTCTAATTATTTGTTCAAATGCTTCAACATTATTAGCCGTATCTCCATCTAATTCAATATAACTAATATGTCCTGCATTAGTAAATTCATGATATGGTGCTTCCTTCTTTATTTTATCTACAACGGATATATTGTAATATACTGGAACATGGAATGAGTTAGTATAATATTCCCTATCAGTTACACCTTTAATTCTTCCATATATAGCTTTATCTATACCAGTAAATCTTCCAGATAATCCTTCTGCAGGGGTTGCTAAACATGTAAAGTTTAAATTGTATTGTTTACTATATTCATCACACTTTTCTCTCATAAATTTAACTATTTTAAGCCCTAATTTTTGAGCCTCATCACTTTCACCGTGATGTTTACCAATAAGTGCTTTCAAGCATTCAGCAAGACCAATGAATCCTATACTTAAAGTACCGTGTTTAAGAATCTTTCTAAGTCTATCATTAGGTTTTAATTTTTCACTATCTAGCCATACACCTTGACCAAGTAAAAATGGAAAATTATACATTTTTTTACTACATTGTATTTCAAATCTTTCTAAAAGTTGATCTTTTACCATATCCATTAAATTACCAAGTTCTTCAAAAAATCCATTTAAATCTGTTTTTTCATTAGTAATAATACCATGTTTAATTCCAAGCCTTGGTAAATTTATTGTAGTAAATGATAAATTACCGCGTCCTGGGGTTACTTCTTTATTAGGATCTACTACATTACCAAGTACTCTTGTACGGCATCCCATATATCCTACTTCAGTAGTAAAATCTCCTTCTTTATAATATTGTTTATTAAATGGCGAATCAATAAATGAAAAATTAGGAAATAATCTTTTCGCAGATACTTTACATGATAATTTAAATAAATCATAGTTTGGATCTTCTTTATTATAGTTTACTCCTTCTTTAACTTTAAATATTGATATAGGAAATATTGGAGTTTCTCCCTTACCAAGTCCTGCATCTACTGATAATAAATAATTTTTAACAACCATTCTTCCTTCGGGTGAAGTATCTGTTCCAAAATTAATTGATGAAAATGGTACTTGGGCACCAGCTCTTGAATGCATTGTGTTTAAATTGTGAACAAAAGCTTCCATTGCTTGATAAGTAGTTCTATCTGTCTTAGCAATCGCTGTATCATATGCTTTTTCAAAAATCCTTTTAACCTCTCTTGAATCTTTATATATATTTTCAAACATATTCATATCAAATTCAATACTGGTTAATTTATCTATTTCTTTAGCAACTTTATCCATATTTACAAAACTAATAAAATCTGTAAAATCTAAAAGTTCATATATTGATTGTTTAAATTGCTTTTTAAATGTCATAAGTACACCTGGTGCCATATAATAATCAAATGCTGGTATGCTTTGTCCTCCATGTTGATCATTTTGATTAGATTGAATTGCAATTGCTGCAAGTGCTCCATAAGACATAATATCTTTCGGAGGTCTTAAATAACCATGTCCAGTTGAAAATCCATTTTTGAATAATTTATTTAAATCAATTTGCATACAAGTAGTTGTTCCCATTGCTAAGAAATCCATATCATGAATATGTATATCACCTGCATCATGTGCTTCAGCAAATTTCTTTTTCATTAAATATGCTTTAGCAAACTCTTTTGATACAGTTGAACCATATTGTAACATAGTCCCCATTGCTGAGTTACCATCAATATTAGCATTCTCTCTTTTACTATCTTCTTCACTAGCGCTCTTAAGTCCTAAACTTTCAATAGATTTTAAAAACTTATGCATTTTCTTTTCATCAGAAAAAGCTTGTCTTGATGCTGTCCTTCTTTCTCTATATTCAGAAAATGACTCGTAGACATCTTCATAATTATTTTTTTTAAGTTCATCTTCAATTAAATCTTGAATTTCTTCAATTTTAATTTTATCTATATTTTCAGATACAAACTCTTTATCAATTCTCTTAATTACCTTTTGATAAATTTTTTGGATATCTTTCTCATTATATTTTTTTTCTTCTTCAGTAGCTACACTATCAAAACCTTTTTTTATAGCTACTGCAATTTTACTGCCATCAAAATCAACCTTTTTACCATTTCTTTTAATAACAGTAATAGCTAATATTTTATCTTCAATATCAACCATGTTATCACTCCTTCTATTTTTTCTACATTCTCATTGTAGTATAATAAAATGTAGAAGTCAATAGTTTTTGTTCGCATTTTTGTTTTTTTTATTTTTTCATTTTTTTACGAATACATCTTTATTCCTTTTTTGTGTTTCTTAATTTTTATTTAAATTTTAAAAGTGTCATATTATTGCTCGTTTTCTTTATTTTATTATGATATATTAATATTTTTAATGTTGTTTCTTTTTTTGTTTTTTTCAAATTTGTTAATTTTACATTTTTTACATTTTTTAAATTATCATTTATTTTTGAATATTAAAAAACAAGAAAAGCGAACACTTTATCTTGTTTATTTTTCATATAATTACTTATAATATATAGATATATCATTAATTATACGAACTAATATTTGTTCTAATTTATTTTCAAAATTTCTATTACATCATTTTCTTTAGTATAACTAATGTTTATTGTATTCCCTTCTCCTAAGAAAGGTAATATATCACTAGCTACATTTATATATGCTTTATATTTTTGACCATTGGTGTCTACTATATAATAATAACTATTCCCATTTATTAGAGCCATATTAATTTTAGAGATTGTAATATCTTTAGTTAATAATGTATCTTCAGAATATTCACCAATAGTAGTAGTTAAATAATTATTTGCAGCCACTTCTATTCCTAGAGAAGAATCTGTTACTACTACTTTTTGATAATCAGCAACATCAACAAAAGCATACATTTTTACAAGTCCTGCATTATCTTTTAAGCTCATTAAATATGTTGGTTTTCCATTCAAATTAATTAAAAGCGGAAATGATGATTTATACTTCATTTGTTGAACTTGACCTTCTGCAGAATCCATTGCCGAATATTCTTTAGCGCCCGCTACTGAATAGAAATGTGTTTCTTTAGTTCTCATATTACATAATATAAATCCAATATTAGATTCATCAGAAACAACTGAAGTAATTCCTGTATACAAATATACATCATCATTCATTACCGTATAATTATATCCTTCAGTAGTCATTACAACTCCCTTTTGACCAAATATAGAGTTGATATATCCATCTTGATATTGACCCCAATCATCTACTTGTTCAACAATTAAATCGGCTTTATATACATGATCTACCCATGTAGGAACATCCTCTATTTTATATTTTTTACTGTCTCCTGTTATTGGATCTAATATTACGACTCCAGTAATTTCTTTTTTAACCCCTACTCCTTTATAAGAAACTGTAGGAACTATCCAATAAGGATTCCCTTCATTATCAATTTCAAAATTAGCTTCATCAAATATTTCTGTTGGATAACTAAATCTTAATTTTCTTTCTAATTTTTCATTAAATAAAGCACTAGGCATATATTTCATACCTTTATCCAACTTAGTTAAATTAGCTTCTCCACTTACAGAATTTACTGTTATATATCCTTTAACGCCATCACCTCTATTAGTAAACCATTTTATTACAGAAGCATATTCTAAAGGAGTAACTCTAATAATATCATTATTATAATTTATTTGAGTATATAAGTCTGATACAGTAAACTGACTTACAAGTTCTGGCATTTGTCCCATTACCCTATCTCCTAGTTTTTGACTAGAATCTTTATCCAAAAGAGGTAAAGCATTAAAATTAACTTCGCTTATATCATCTGTAAATGTTTTAGTTTCATCTATTGTAATTCTTTTAGAGTAACTCTTAGCATTAAATACTGGTGATACAATTATATTTATAAGAACAATTACTACAAATATTCCCATAACTACAAGTACTGATATACTTTGTTTTTGAAAATCACGAGTATTAGTAATTATAAATTCACGGACACTAGTAATTTCTGTAAGTCCTAAAAACTTATAAAATACAAATATAAATAGTAAATAGAACCAAAAACTAGCATCATGTATATTTAATGGTGGTAATGTAACATAGAATACTATTAACGCAAATACTATCGTTAAAACAATTCTAATAATTAACTTTTTCTTATCCTTCATAATTAACCTTCTTTCTACAAATATTATATCATACTTTTAATACTATTAATTATATTTAATACTTCTTCTTTTGATTCATCTAATAATTCTATTCGATAATTATTAATTCCCATATTTATGTATTCTTTTATATTACTAATATAATCAATATTTTTATAATGCATTATATGTGTTAAACAATTATTATGAATAATTCTATATTTATATCCTAATCTGTCTTGTAAATAATATTTATTCTTATTAGTTTTACATACACTGCAATTATTTAATAATTCCTTTAATGGGCAATACTTCATAATCATAAGTTCCATCTTACCATATATAATTACTTCAATATCTTTATCTTTCAATAATTTAATTTTATTATAATCACATTCTGGAGATATAACTACTCTTTTAACTCCTACTTCTTTTAGAAAGTTAATACTATAATCATTTACTACATTTAAGAAATAATCACTAACAACATTATTATTTTTACTATATTTATAAACACTACCTAATTCAGATCCTAAAATATTTTCATTTTTAAATTCATTAAAAGATGACATTACTCTACTAGTTCTATAATAAATATTATTACTCTTATACTTTAAATATAAATTATAGTCATCAGTATATACATTATCTACTTTGTTTAAACATGCAAGTAATTGTTCTTCATTTCTTACTAACACATTTACACTAACATTATTTGTTTTTACATTATCTTCTATCTTAGGAATTTCATTAATTATTATCTCTTTTTTATTTTCTATTTTTTTATTTATTAATTTAGTTACTAACTCTCTTCTTAATTCATTTAATTCTTTTAAACTAATAAAAATATTATCGTCTATATCTATTTCAATATCATTTAATATAAAAGGAGTATTTCCTAATTTAGACAGTTTATCTATTATTACTTCTTTAGTTACTGGATTATTAATAGAGGGTTCTACAACATTTCCTCTTACTTCTACTTCATTTACTCCATCACTAAGACTAATATATAACTCTTTATTTATTTTAGCACCAACTTTATAATTAACTTTTATTTTTTTCTCCCCATAATTATTTAACTTTTTTAATAGTTCTTTATCAATTGTTTTGAGTACAGTATCATCAGTTTTTAAATTAACTTTATTAGGAATAGAGATAATATCATTAGGATTTCCCTTATTTACTAATTTATCATGTTTATCATATAACATATTAACAATCATTCCTGTATTACTTTCTTTAAATCTAATTCCATCTTCTTGATTCAATACTCTACTTAATTTTATATATATTCTATTTTTAGTAGTTTTAACTACTTTGCCTAAATTAATTCCCTGATGATTAGGACTTTCAATATTAATAATATTATCGTTAAATAAAAATCCTTTAGTAAATTTACGATTAAATAATACTTTTAAATTATCTATATCTTCCTTAGTTAAAATCATTTCTTCATTATTATAATATTTATCTATTAAAGTTCGATATAATTTAGTTATAAATCCAACATATTCTGGACTTTTCATTCTACCTTCTATTTTTAAACTAGTAACACCTGAATCTAATATTTCTTTTAAATTATCTAATGTATTTAATTCTTTTGTGCTAAGTAAGTATTCCCCTTTAGTATTAATTATTTTATCATTTTCTATTAGTTTATAAGGAAGACGACAAGATCCTACACATTCACCACGATTACCACTTCTACCACCATTTAAACTACTAAATAAACAACATCCAGAATAACTTATACATAATGCTCCATGAATAAATACTTCTTTTTCTATATCAATATTTATATTATTTATTTCACTTAAGGACATTTCTCTATCAAGAACTACTCTAGTAACTCCTAAATCTTTAAAGCATTTAATTCCATAAGTATTATGATTATGACATTGAGTAGAAGCATGAACTTCTAAATTAGGAAGTGCTTTTCTAATTAAACTAATCATTCCAATATCTTGCATAATTACAGCATCAACATTATTCTTATGTAAGAATGTTACATATTTAACAAGTTCTTCTACTTCATCATTATAAACAATAGTATTAGCAGTTACATAAACTTTAACACCATATATATGAGCATAATTAATAGCTTCCACTAATTCTTCATTAGTAAAGTTATTTGCATATTTTCTAGCCCCAAAAGATTTACCTCCTAAATATACGGCATCAGCACCATTATGTACTGCTTGATATAAACTTTCCATATTTCCTACTGGACTTAATAATTCCACTTTCATATTACACCTCTTATAAAAGAAAATAACTTAGATAACTAAGTTACTATTCTTCAGTTTCTTTCTTCTTTGATTTTTCAGGATTTTTTAATTTTTTATTTATTTCTGTTGTATTTCTACATATTGTTAATAAAACTAATGAAAATTCATATAAGATTCTAGCAACTACATTTCCTACAATAATTGTCATAAGAGCAGATAAAATATTTACTGAAAGAAGTCCTAATCCAACTAATGTTAAATAAATTGCAGTTATTAGATAACATACTTTTAAAATAGTTTCTAATAACATTTTCTTAAATGATAAGAAATCATAAAGCCATGCAGTAAAACCTGTAAACTTATTTTCATTTTCTTTGTTTAAGAATAAAATATAAATAACGATTGCCCCTGCAATTGCTATTATAACAGAAATAATCATCCATATTCCTAAACTTTCTAATCCTGAAGTATTCAAAGAATTGCTATAATTATAATAATTTCCATATCCGTACATTATTACTCCTCCTTTTAGTAATATTATAACATATTTTATATTAATATTACAAAACAAATTTCTTCATAACTATATAAGTTAGTGAAAATATAACACTAATAAATAAAAATACTTTCATTGCTACATAAAATATACTTTCTTTTTTCTTCATTTTCTTACCTCACTACTAAAATTATATCATAAAGTTATACTTTTTTTAATATAATATATTGTCAAATGAATTATTTTTTGATACAATTAATATGTTCCAAGTTATGGGGCTTTAGCCAAGTGGTAAGGCATGGGACTGCAACAACTATATCGTTGAAACATTTTACTATCAATTTAAACTAGATTTTACAAGGGTTTATGTAATCATAAACTCTTTTATTTTGTAAAAATGTCACAAAAAGTGTCACAAACCCAATACCTTTACTTATTAAATTTATTAGTTATATCATATACACGATTATTAAGATCATTATACTTAAGTGTATAATGTTTTGTAGTTATTCTAATATCACTATGACCTAATAATTCCTGTATATCTTTAAGTGGTACATTATAATAAGATAATAAGGAGGCATAACTTGCTCTTAATCCATGATAAGTTACATGTTTGGTTAATTTCTTATCTCTAAATCTTCTCCATCTATTTCCTATAGCATTTGGAGATAATTGATTACCACATTCGTCAACAAAGACTTTTCCCGAGTCTTTATAATTTTTACCTAAAATTTGTTTTTGTAAATCCTGTTCTTCTTTTAATTTACTAAGACAAGTCATAATTAAATCATTCATACTTACAGTACGAGTTTTCTTGTTCTTTGTTTTCTTATCTTCTACACCCTTAGATTTAGTTTTAGAAAATGATTTTGCCACAGTAATTTGTTTGTTTTTAAAATCAATATTTTTCCATCTTAATCCCAAAACTTCACCACGACGTAATCCACTAAAAAGGGGAATTAAAAATGCACATTGATTTTGGACAGATAATTCATCAATGAATGAAATAAATGCTTCTATATCTTCATCTTCTAAAATCTCTTTTTCATAATCTTCCATCTCTGGTAGTTTAATGTTTTTACAAGGTGTCTTATTTATTACATTACCTTTATCTTCTGACGATGCCCAGGTAAAAAAAGCCCGAACTATATTATAGACGTTTCGAATAGTGGTTGCACTCAATTTTTTAACTTCACCATCAGCATTGGGTCTCATCGAATTCTTCTCCATCAGTAGTTTTATCCATTTTTGTATTTCCATGTGTGTAACATCACACATTTTCTTATCACCGAAATATGGAAGAAAATGATTATTCATTTTTGATATTTTATCATCAATTGTAGATCCTGCGTTATCAATTTTAACATCTATATCTATCCACAGCTCCACACAATCTTTGACTTTCATGTTGCTATCTATTTTTCCTTTATCTTCCAATTCCTTCAGAGCATCATCTCTTATTGCAATAGCTTCATCAATTGTACTATTACTGATTTGCTTTGAAAAGTATAATTTTTTACCAGGAATACGGAACCTAATTCTAAAAGTTCCATTTCCTTTATCTTCAATATATTTTGTATCCAAGGTTTTAATCATAGAAAACTCCTTTCACTAACTATTTGTCACTTAAAACTAGTTTATTAGCAACTAGTTTTCCTCTATAATTATCTGTTTTTCTAGCCATACATCAATATCTTTTGCTCTATAGAAGCGATGTTTACCAATTTTGTAATAAGGTAATTGATTTTTAGTAGCATCTCTTAAAGTTCCATCATTAAAACATGGATATATCGCACATACTTCTTGTGGTGTTAACATATCTACATTAAATTTTAATGATAAATTGTCTCCTGTTAGGGGAGAATTTTTTAACTTTTCCCCTAACATCAAAAACAAATCAGCAATTTCTAAATTATTATTGTTCAATCTACACTCCTTTATCTCTGACCTAAACTAATACTTTTCTAATTTATCTAATACAGATTTCAATATATCTGAATCATAAATC
>CALVXP010000028.1 GCA_944371525.1 uncultured Bacilli bacterium
TAAATTTAGTATTATTCTTTTTTATATTCATGTTATACCTCTCTTTATTATTATACCATAATTTATAATTTAAACATAAAAAATATAGTAAATAATTCTAGTTTCCTAGAACTTTACTATATTTTTTATATCTATTAATATGTAAGTAAAATTATACTTCTCTTTAATTTACTACTATTTTCATCTGTAATTTAGAAAGGTGTTTACTCTACTGTTTACAATATTGATATATCATAAATTGTAATAGTTAGCAAGATATTTTATCAATCTCATTTATTTTATCTTTATATTTAAGAACAGGACCATAACTTAATCGATGATATTTTGTTATACCATATTTACTTATTGCCTCTAAATGTTTTTTAGTAGGATACCCTTTATTATGTTTTAAATCATACATAGGATATATTTTATCTAATTCATCTAACATTCTATCCCTTGTTACTTTGGCAATTACTGATGCTGCTGCAATAGTTATACTTTTAGCATCACCTTTTATAATTGAAGTAGTTGGAATTTCCAGTTCAAGTGGCATAGCATCTACTAAAATATGTTCTGGTTTTATTTTCATGTTATCTACTGCTTGGGCCATAGCTTCCTTAGTAGCTTGATAAATATTTACTTTATCTATTTCTTTTTCATCCACTATTCCAATACCAATGCTTATTGCATCTTTCATTAAGATTTCATAAAATTTTTCCCTCTTTTTTTCCGATAACTTCTTTGAATCAGTAAGTCCATCTAAAACATAATTTTTAGGTAATATTACACAAGCTGTAACTACTGGTCCAATTAAAGGTCCTCTTCCTACTTCATCAATTCCCCCTATTAATTTTATTCCTTGATTATATAATTGTTCTTCATATTCATACATATTATCTTCTTCCATTCATATTATCGTAACCTAATGGCTTTTTTACTTCTCTTCTTATTTCAGTACTCTCTATACCATAACTTCTTTTTATTATATCACTTTTATTATTTTTAATTATATTCTCTAATGCCTTATTATGATTAGCTCTCCATCTATCATTAAATACTTCTGTTAAATCCTTATTTCTTTTGAACATTATTTTTCCTACCTTCCTTTATAAAAGTATATAAATTATCTTGATAAAATAAAATATCATATGCAAACATCTTATATAAATCAGAATATTTTAATATATTATCATTGTAATAAATTTCTACACTACTAAACTCTTTATTTTTCGTATCCTTATATAATAAAACAATAGGTATTAAATATGCTGTTAAAACTAAATTACTATCTACTTTATTATCTAATATTATTTCACATTTATTATCATTACAATTAACTTCTGCAATTTTATTATTATCCAAATTTAATGTACAAACATCAACATTAAAATAATAAGCAAGTTCTTTATAATGTTTCTTGTTACCTTTATATTTTGTTTTAAAATTTTCTAAATACTTATATAATATTTGTGCATATTCATATTCCATATTATTACCTCATATTAAGTATATCACATTTTACTAAATTAAACAGCAAGTTTTTTTATTCTTGCTGTTCTTCACTGTATTTTTCTTTTAATTTAATAGTAACTGTATCCTCAGGATTTACAATAGTTCCCTCTGCTATACTTTGTTCATATACATATCCATTACCTTGGGTTGTATAATTAATTCCCATATAATTAAGTATAATACTAACTTCTTTATAAGATAATCCTGTTAAATTTAACATTTTTTTATCATAATTATTTGTAAGAAATATTAAGTTATCTCCTTTTGTTAAATTTGTACCACTATTAGGATATTGACTTACTATCTTATTACCATCTCCGATTACAATTAAATTAATTCCTGTATCTTTAAGCCCATTTATAACACTAGTAGTGTCCTTATTAATATAAGATTCTATTTTATAAGAAGTATTTATTACTTTATCTTCTTTTATATTTAAATAATTACTTATATTTTGGATTACTTCTTTAACAGCAGGAGCAATATAATTATTACTGTCTTTTGGCTTTTTTATAGCAGTATAAATTATAATTTCAGGATCATCTCCCGGATATAATCCAGAGAAAGAATATATGTAATCAGATTCACCTTTTAAATATTCGCCTTTTTCATAATCAAATATTTGGGCTGTACCTGTTTTACCTATTATGTTATATCCATCCATATAATAAGCATACCCAGTTGAAGTTTCAGAATCCGGAGTTACTACACTAGCCATTAATTCTTTTATTTTATCGATAGTTTCTTCACTTGCTATTTGTTTTATTTCTGTTCTTTTTCCTTCAAAATTAGTTTGTCCGGTATCGCTATCTACTATTTTAGATACTATATATGGTTTTAACATAACACCATTGTTAGCAATAGCAGTAAGAGCTTGAATATGTTGAATTGGTGTTGTTGTTATTCCTTGTCCATATCCCGCAGTTGCTACTTCTATTTGATAGTTAAAATCAATACTACCTTTGGATTCTCTTTTTAAAGTAAAACCTGTTGTTTTTCCAAAACCATAGTTATTATAACAAGCACTAAGCTCTGTTTTACCAATAGCAGTTTCTACTAAATTAGCAACAGCAATATTAGAAGATAAAGCAAAGCCTTGGTCATAAGTAATTTCTCCCCATCCTTCTTTCTTCCAGTCATTAATAGTAACTTTTTCTCCAGTAGTTTCTGATTCATATGTTTTACTACCAGACATATATTTATCGTCACCTTTATAGTTTCCACTTTCAATAGCACACATATAACTAAATATTTTCATAGTACTACCAGGTTCATAAGCATTACCTACGATTGGATCAATATATGAAGTCATATTTCTTATATTGGGATCAAATGATGGTGTTGAAGAATACCCTAGTATAGCCCCTGTTTTAGCATCTGCTACTACCATAAGTGTCCATTCTGCTTCAGAGTCTGCACTCATTTTTTTTACAGCATTTTCAATAAATAATTCAATATTACTATCTACGGTAAGATATATATCATCGCCATCATCGGCAGGTTCTATATATTCTCGTCCATTTGCTATTTTATAACCATATCTATCTTTCTCATAGGTAATAAATCCAGAGCTTCCAGTTAAAGTTTCATTATAATACTCTTCTATTCCAAGTTCTCCAACAATAGTACTAACACCATCTTCTTCTTTTGTTTTAGTATACCCTAACATATATGAAGCAAAATCTCCATTAGGGTAATATCTTTTAGTATCACTAATAAAATCTATTCCTGGTAAATTTAATTCTTTAATTTTTTCCATTTGAATTTGACTTAAATTTCTACCACCTGGTCCTAATTCTACTTGATAAGCATCTTTTTCTAATAATTTTAGAATATCTTCTACACTCATATTAATAAGTGGTGATAATGCTTCAGCAGTAGCTTTCTTATCTACTACATGTAATGGCGTATCAGATCCCTCACTTCTAGTTTCTGATAAATAGGCAATTACTGTATAACTAGAAACTGATTGAGCTAAAACATTACCATTTATATCTAATATATCTCCTCTAGTAGGATATATTACTTCTTCAATTGTATTTCGATTATTTATAAAGGCAGTAATAGTGCTGTCTCCTACTTTATAATCTACTAAACACAAATAAGATAATCTAAGAGCAAATATAACAAAAAAAAGAAAAATTAAAACATATAACCATTTATGAATTATTATATTACTTTTAATTTTTTCTTTCTTCATATTATCACTCTATTCTGTTATATTTTTTATATTATCATTATTATATGCAAGACCCATTGATGTAGAAACTGCATTAATATTATCAAGTGATGCCATTTCGTTTATTTTCATCACCAAAGCTTCATTAACATTTTCTTGTTCTTCTAGGGACTCTTTTAATTTTTCTACCTCTAAATTTATTTCAGATAGACTAACTTGACTAACTACAGTTCCAATAACTAAGCATATTGATAAAAATGTAAATGTTTTATATAAAAATTTTTCTACTTTTGATATCTTCTTTTTATTCTTTCTATTTTTCATTATATCACCCTTTTATTTTTTCGGCAACTCTTAATCTGGAACTTCTAGAACGATTATTTTCCTCTAATTCTTTTTCACTTGGCGTTATTCCCTTTTCAATTATTTTTAATATTGGCATATATTCTTCAGGTATAAAGGGAAGCCCTTTTATTTTATCATCTATTTCACTATATTTTTTAAAAGTTTTTTTTACTTGTTTATCTTCTAATGAATGAAATGTTATAACGCTTATACGACCACCAATATCAAGAAGTTTTATGGCATCCTCTAAGGCTGTTTGTAATACTCCTAATTCATTATTTACTTCAATTCTAATTGCTTGAAATACACGCCTTGCAGGATGACTTTCCCTCATTGCTTTCATAGGCATTCCACTTTTAATTATATCTACTAATTCTAATGTTGTTTCAATAGGTTTATTTTCACGATATTTAATAATTTTATTAGCAACACTAGTAGAATACTTCTCTTCTCCATATTCTCTAAATATTCTAACTAAATCATTATATGAATATTCATTAACAACATTATATGCACTAAAACTCTTACTTGTATCCATTCGCATATCTAGTTTAGCATCCTTATGGAAACTAAAACCTCGTTCTTCTTGGTCTAATTGTACTGAAGATACTCCTAGATCAAATAATATGCCATCAACTTTATTAATTCCTCTTTTACTTAATTCATCTAACATATTAGAGAAATTACTTTTAATTATTTCAATATTACCGTTATCTTTAAATTTATCCATACAATAATTGATGGCATATTCATCTTGATCGAAAGCGAATAGTTTACCCTTTTTTAATCTTTTTAATATTTCACCACTGTGTCCCCCATAACCCAAGGTAGCATCAACATAAACTCCATCTTCTTTAATATTTAAACTATTAATTGATTCTTCTAGTAAAACACTCTTATGCATTAAAATCACCTTCAAACAAGTTTTCCGCTATATCAGAGAAATTAGGAACATTTTCTTCCATAATAACATCTAATTTCTCACTAGCCCAAATTTCTAAGCGATCATTAACCCCAATTATGGTGCATTCTTTTTGAATACCCGCATATTCAATTAAAGAGTTTGATAAGTTGATTCTTCCTTGTTTATCAAATTCACATACAGTAGCACCAGATAAAAAGAATCTCATAAAGGTTCTAGCATCTTTTTTAGTGAAAGGTAGTGTTTGAAGTTTAGATACAATTTTATTCCAACTATCCATTGCATATACAAATAGACATCCATCAAGTCCTCTTGTTACAACAAATTTCATACCTATTTCTTCTCTAAATTTTGCTGGAATAATAATTCTACCCTTATCATCAATATTATGACGATATTCTCCAATCAACATACAAATCCCCACTTTCTTCCACATCGCACCACTCTACAATAATATTCTATATTATCTATATTGGTTTGTAAATAGCAAAATTATAATTTGACAAAAAAAGTGTCAAAATCAACAAAAAAAGAGAATTATTTTTCTCTTTCTAATTTAAAGTATACTTTATATTCATTTATATCCACTTCATTATCTTTAACATTATTATCTTTTACTAAATTAATACATAATGTTTCATCTTTAATAAATGATATAAATTCTTCTATTCTATTTGTATATTCATCACATGAATTATAATAAATATTAATTCTATCTGCTATATCAAATCCACTATTCTTTCTTAATTGTTGAACTTTAGATATTGTTTCACGAGCTAAACCTTCGTTTAATAATTCATTAGTTAAATTAGTATTCAATATAACAAATTTATTATTGTCTGTTGCAACGTCATATCCTTCTTTGGAAGATATTCTAACTTCTACCATGTCTTTATTTATATCATACTTAGTACCATTTAATTCTATATTTAAATTATTATTATTTAATTTATCTTTATCTTCATTACTTATATTAGATAAATAATTAGCAAAATCTTTCATATTAGAACCAAATATTTTACCTACTAACTTATAATTAGGTTTATATTCAATGTTCATGTATTTATCTAGTTTATCTTCATAAGTAACTTTTTTTACATTAAGTTCTTCTTTAATTAAATCTTCTAAATTCCCAATAATTTTTTTGTAATTCTTATCTAAGATAATTTCACTAATTGGTTGTCTTACTTTTATCTTAACTTCTTCACGAACATTTCTTCCAATACTAATTAAGTCTCTTACTAAATCCATTTTTTCTTCTAATTTAATATTTATTAATTTTTCATCACATTTAGGGAAACTGCTTAAATGTACTGACTCATTTCCTGTTAAGTTTTGATATATTTCTTCACTAATATATGGAGTAAGTGGTGCAATTATTTGTGATATTCCTACTAAAACATTGTATGTTGTTTGATATACACTCTTCTTAGAATTATCAAGACTACTTCCCCAGAATCTATCTCTATTTCTTCTAATATACCAATTAGATAAATCTTCACTTACAAAGTTAGCTAAAGTTCTTGCTACTTTATTTAAATCATATTCTTCATAATAAGTAGTTACTTCTTTTAATAATTTGTTATATTTAGATATCAACCATTTATCTATTTCTTCTAAATCATCATAAGATACATCAAACATATCTGTATCAATATTATCAATATTTGCATATGTCACAAAGAATGAGTAAGTGTTCTTTAATGGATTAAAGAATTTAGAATATACCTCTTTAAGTCCTCCAATATCAAATTTAAGTGGAGTCCATACTGGAGATACATAAGGCAAATAAAATCTTACTGTATCTGCGCCATACTCTTTCATTGTAGTAAATGGTTCTACGATATTACCTCTTGATTTACTCATCTTTTTACCTTCAGCATCAAGTAATAAATCATTTACTAAGACATTTTTATATGGTGCACATCCTTTTACAAAAGTAGATATTACTAGAAGTGTATAGAACCATCCTCTCGTTTGATCTATTCCTTCACAAATAAAGTCTGCAGGGAATTGTTTTTCCCAAAGTTCTTTGTTTTCAAATGGATAATGATATTGAGCAAATGGCATACTTCCTGAATCAAACCAACAATCAAGTACATCAGGAATTCTTGTCATATCTTTACCACATTTCGGACACTTAATATGAATATTATCAATATAAGGTTTATGTAAATCTAAGTCTTCTCCTATTTTAGTAGTAGCTTTTTCTTTTAACTCTTCTATTGAACCAATCATTTCTGAATGTCCACATTCACACTTAAAGTATGGAATTGGCGCTCCCCAATATCTTGTTCTAGATATTGCCCAGTCTTTCGCGTTCATAAGCCAATTATTAAATCTTTTAGTTCCAACATATTCTGGATACCAATTAACTTTACTATTAGCTTCTACTAATTTATCTCTAAATTTTGATACAGCTATATAATAACTAGGCATTGTATAATAGATAAGTGGACTATCGCATCTCCAACAATGTGGATAATCGTGAGTTATCTTTTGCTTTTTAAATAATTTATCATTTTCTTTTAGGTATTTAATAACATCTAAATCAGCATCAAATACAAGTTTTCCTTTCCATGGGCCTTCTTTATATGTTCCATCTAGACCAACTGGATTTACATATGCAAGGTCATAATCTTTACCTACACGAGAGTCATCTTCTCCAAATGCTGGAGCAATATGTACTATACCAGTTCCATCTTCCATAGTTACATAATCATCACATGTAACGATAAATGCTTTACCATCTACTTTTATAAATGGTAAAAGTTGTTCATATTCTATGTTTTCTAATTCTTTACCTTTAAATGTCTCTATTATTTCTACTTCTTCTCCTACTACTTTATCTTTAAGAGATGCAGCCAATATAAATGTATATCCTTGTGAAGAAACTTTAACATAGTCTTCATTAGGGTTTACACACAAAGCAACATTAGCAAGAAGTGTCCAAGGTGTTGTTGTCCATACTAAGAAATATACATCTTTATTTTTTACTTTAAAAGGTACTATAACAGTATTTACATCAACACTTTTATATCCTTGTGCAACTTCATGAGAAGCAAGCCCTGTTCCACATCTAGGACAATATGGAGTTACTTTAGTTCCTTCATAGAAAAGTCCTTCATCAAAAAACTTCTTAAGTATCCACCATTCAGTTTCGATATAGTCATTTTTAAATGTTAAATATGGATTTTCTGTATCAATAAATTGACCCATCTTATGTGTTAAATCAGTAAATGCTGCTTCATTTTCTCTTACACTTTTACGACATTCCTTATTAAAGTTTTCTATACCAAATGCTTCAATATCTTTTTTAGTTTTAAATCCCATTTTCTTCTCAACATGATTTTCAATTGGAAGTCCGTGGGTATCCCATCCTATTTTTCTAATTACTTTATAACCATTCATTGTTTTATATTTACAAACAATATCTTTTAAGTTTTTAGCAACCATATGATGAAGTCCTGGAAAACCATTGGCAAACGCTGGTCCATCATAGAATACCCAATATTTATCTCCTTTATCTATCGACTTATTAAGTATATCTATTTTATTCCAAAAATCAATATATTTTTTTTCATTTTCAATATAACTTTCTTTACTTAATTCTTTAAACTTTTTCATTTCTATTCCTCCCTATAAAAAAACATGTATATAATATAAGGACGAGAATACCCGCGGTACCACCTTATTTCATATACATGCACTCAAATATTATAACGGTATCAACCGGCTTCTCCTACATATCAGAAAAGATCATCAAGAGTGATACATATAATATAATTTAATTAGTTTTCACCAACCACTAACTCTCTATATAAATATATATTATATCGTCTCTTTCATTTGATTTAAAAAACTAAACATATTATATTAAATAATATGTTTTTAGTCAATACTATAATTCTATTTTATCTAATTCTTCTGCAATTTCAAGTTGCGACTTTAATATATTTTTAACTCTATTTTTATATACAGTAATATTTTTCTTTAAAAGTGCTGCTTCATTTTCTGTTTTAGCGGCTTCTACTAATGCTTCATGAACAATAGAATTAGCATTTCTTTTAGCATCTTCTATTAACAATCTTGCCTCCTCTTTAGCTACATTTCGCATTCTTTCTGAGGCTTCTTGTGCTGCAACTAGGGCTTTACTAATTTTATCTTCATCAATTGATACATTCTTTTCTTTTTTTTGAAGTTGTTCTTTCAATTTCTGATTTAAAGCATCAATCTGTTCTAAACTATTTTTATTTTCTTCATCCAGTTTTTCTAGTCTTCTGATTACAATATCAATAAACCTATTAACTTCATCAATATCATAACCATTTTGAACAATGCTAAATCTCTTCATAGCATCAACCTTCCTTTAAAATATTACCATTCTAAATCTATATCTTTTTGTTTTTTACCTTTATCATCATCATCTGATATTTGACCTTCAACATTTACATTTTTAGGGGTACATAAAAATATACCTCCCCCTATCTTTTGAAGATCACCACCTAATGCATAAACTGTTCCACTTAAAAAATCTACAATTCTCTTTGCTTGATCAGGAGTAACTCTTTTCATATTTACTACAACAGTATTTTTTTTCTTTAAATGATCTGCTATCTGTTGGCTTTCAGAGTATGCTCTTGGTTCTAATAATATCATTTTACCTCCATTACTTTGTAATGCAACATCGTTATTAAGATTATCTTCACTTTCTTCTACTTCATCTGTTAACATTTTTTTTATTTTATTAAGTGCCATATTATCTCTCCTTATTCTTATATCATAATAATTTTATCATAGTTTATTTTAAATTACAATTATTTTTTTATTATTTACATTTATTAGTCATAATTATATTCATAATTAAAATTTTTATTAGAACAATTATATGTAATATTAACTATATTATCTAAATTAATTTCTGTTTTATCACGAGGATCTATTACAGGTTCTGTTAAATTCCCATTTTCTACTAATGTTTTTAATGTAATTGTAAAAGAATATATATCACTTAAATCATTACATACTACTCCTAAATTATATCTATTGTCAGAAACATATATATTAGCTGCTG
The DNA here is from genome assembly GCA_944371525.1 of uncultured Bacilli bacterium. Classification (GTDB taxonomy): domain Bacteria; phylum Bacillota_I; class Bacilli_A; order RF39; family UBA660; genus CALVVX01. The sequence continues at coordinate 10,015 of CALVXP010000028.1, forward strand.
ATACTATACTTTTCTTTAAATTATCATATTGCTCATTTTTATTTTTATTTAAAATTCCTGATACACTTGGTACTACTATTAAAGTAACAACTCCAAGTATTGCTACAACTAAAATTACTTCTAATAATGTAAAACCTTTATTATTCATATAACCACCTATTATAAGTATAATATAATTAATAAATTAAATCAACACGATAAAAACAAAATATTATTTTATGAACAAAAGTCAAAATAAATTTTGACTAACTTACCTCACGGTAAGTTTTTTCTACTTCATAGGAATTTATATTCC
>CALVXP010000029.1 GCA_944371525.1 uncultured Bacilli bacterium
TGCAATTCAATATTATACAACTTGAGTCACTTTTTTTATACAGAAATGTATCACATCAATTGTAACACAACATTTTTCAAACTTTTTTTAAATAATTGACATCAATATATATTTAATTTAGAATAATTAGGTGTGGTGATAGTATGAATTTTGACTATGATATAAAAAGATATGTAAGAAATGAAGATTATTTAAAAGGAAGAAGATTTCCTCCATATTATATTAAATTATATAAAAGACAAATAAGAAATAATGAAATAATTTTATTATATAAAGTAGAATCAGAAAGAACATATAAAGAGTATGATGTAGTAGTATCTACTTCTAATCATGAATTAGTAGGTCATGGTTGTACTTGTTCAAGATATAAAGAAGCTCATAGCTGTAAACATGTAGCAGCCGTTTTAATAAATCATTATAATGATATAATAAAGTTTACTCCTAAAGATTTGTTAAAAAATCTTTCGATGAATATAATTGATTCTTTTGAAGAAATAGATAATAAAGGTAATATTAAGGAAGAATTAGGATTGGAAATAGAAATAAATCCTAGTGGATACCAAAGTAATGTTACAGTAAAAATAGGTAAAGATAAAAAATATGTTTTAAAAAATAAAATACATAATTTTTTAGGTGTATATAATAGTCAAAATGGAGCAGTGGAGTTTGGAAAAAGCTTTACATATGATCCTAAAAAACATTATTTTAATTATAGTAATGAAAAAATAATAAAATATTTAGATAACTATTTTAGATATCATAATTCTTTTTATTTTGAAGATGAAGATTTAAAAACATTTATAAATTTAATTAAAGATAGACCGTTTTTTATTGATGGAATAGGTGCCATTTATGAAATTAAAGAAGAAAATCCTTTTGAAAGTAAGATAACAAAGAATAATGATTTATATGAGTTAAGTATTAATTATGACAATATATATCCATTAACTAGTGATTTTGAATATATAATAAAAGATAGAAATTTATATAAGATAGATAAAAAGATGGCTAACTTAATATTGAAGTTAAAACAAATGGGAATGAATAGTCTTTATTTTGATGAAGAAAATATAAATAATTTTTCTAAAAGGGTATTACCTATAATAAAAGAAAATGTTACAGTAGATGAAAACATTGATAATATAATAGTAGTAAAAAAGCCTGATTGTAAGTTATATTTTGACTTAAATTATAATGATATAGTATGTAATGTTAAGTTAATTTATGGAAATGTAGAATTAGATTACTTTGATAATGATAATAAGGTACTTAGAGATATTGAATATGAAAATGAAGTAATAACTGATTTAAGAAAAGTAGGATTTAATTTAGATAAAAATAAAATAAAATTAGATGATATTGATTTAATTGGTAAGTTTTTGGAAGAAGATATTAATGATTTAATAGAAAAATATAACATATTTACTTCTGAAAAATTGAAAAAAATAGGTGTAGTTAAAACAAGTGCTATTATTAGTACATTTTCAATTGGTAAAGATAATATAATGAGATATAACTTTGATTTGGGAGATATTTCTACTGATGAGTTAGATTTATTATTTAAAAACTTAAAAGCAAAGAAAAAATATTTTAAATTAAAAAATGGTAATTATTTAAATTTAAATAATGATAATATAAAAGAATTAGAAAATTTAGTAGGTGATATTAATTTATCTAGTAAAGATATAAAAAATGGAAGTGGTATTATACCTAAATATAGAGCAATATATTTAGATAGTTTAAAAGATAAATATAATATTATTAAGACTGATAGTTTGTTTGATGAATTTATAGATACATTTTTAAAATATAAGGATATTAAATTATCTCTTACTAAAAAAGATAAAGAAATACTTAGAGATTATCAAGAAGTAGGAGTTAAATGGTTATATAATATTTATAAATGTGGTTTTGGGGGAATACTTGCAGATGAGATGGGGTTAGGCAAGAGTGTTCAAATAATATATTTAATTAAAAAATTATTAAAAGAAGATAAAGATAGTAAATATTTAATAGTAGCTCCTACATCGTTAGTATATAACTGGGAAAATGAATTTAAAAAGTTTGCTCCAGATATTAAATATGAAACTTTTGGGGATACAAAAAATATAAGACATGAAAAATTAGACAAAGATAATCCTAGTGTATATATTACTTCTTATGGACTTTTAAGAGAAGATTATGAATATTATAAAGATATTAAATTTAATGTATGTATAATAGATGAAGCCCAAAATATAAAGAATCCTAATGCGGAAATTACTAAAACTCTAAAAAGTATAAATGCTAATACCAAGTTTGCGTTAACTGGAACACCTATTGAGAACTCAGCAGTAGAATTATGGAGTATATTTGACTTTTGTATGGATGGTTTTCTTGGGGAACAACAAGAGTTTGGAAAAAAATATAGTGTAAAAGATTTTGATGAAGATACTAATAAAAAATTACAAAATTTAAATAAATTAATATCTCCATTTGTTCTCAGAAGAAGAAAAGTAGATGTACTAAAAGATTTACCAGAAAAACTTGAAAATAATATATATATAGATTTATCTGATAGTCAAAAAAAATTGTATGCCAAAGAAGTAGAAAGAGTAAATAAAGAGTTGGATAATATTATACATACTGAAGGTATATCAAAAGCAAGATTTTTAATATTACAATTATTAGTTAAATTAAGACAATTATGCATTGATCCAAGAATTGTATATGAAAACTATAAAGATGGCTCTAATAAAATAGATACTCTTATTAATGTTGTTAAAGAATATGTAAGTAATGGGCATAAAATTCTTTTATTTACATCTTTTAGAACAGCGCTTGATTTAGTTAGAAAAGAATTTAATAAAAATTGTATAACTTCTTATACAATAGATGGTTCTGTTAGTAGTAAAAAGAGAATGGAACTTGTTGCTAAATTTAATAGTGATGATACTAATGTATTTTTAATTATGTTGAAGTCAGGTGGTACAGGACTTAATTTAACTAGTGCTGATGTTGTAATTCACCTAGATTTATGGTGGAATCCGCAGGCTGAAAGTCAAGCTACTGATAGAGCACACAGAATAGGACAAAGAAATAATGTTGAAGTAATTAAATTGGTATCTAAGGGTACAATTGAAGAAAAAATACTGGAACTTCAAAGTAAGAAGAAAAAGCTTAGTGATAAAGTTATAGAAGGAGAAGATATGGATAAAAATGTTATATCTAAATTAACAGAAAAAGAATTAAAAGAACTATTATCATATGAGCAAAAAAAATAGTGACAAATGGAACAAATTATGTTATAATTATAGCTCGGGGTGAAAAAGAAGTATGAAAAAAACAAAAATTATATGTAGTATAGGACCTGCAAGTTGTAGTGTTGATACTATGACAAAAATGGTTAATGCAGGAATGAATGTTGCGAGAATTAATTTTTCTCATGCAACGGAAGAAGAAAAAATAAATGTTGTAAAAACAGTGAAGGAAGTAAGAAAAAATACTGGTAAATATATTGGTATATTATATGATACTAAAGGACCAGAATTTAGAAACGGAATGTTAGAAAATGATGAAATAACTTTAGTAGAAGGAAATACAATTAGAATGGTTAAAGAAAATGTTTTAGGAAATGATCAAAGATTTTCTGTAAATCATCCTAGTGCAATTGATAGTCTAAATGTTGGTAATATTGTTTTACTAGAAAATGGACTTATGAAGATTGAGGTTATTTCAAAAGAAGAAGATGGAGTAACTTGTAAAATCATTAATGGTGGTATTCTTGGAAATAAAAAAAGTTTAAGCGTTCCAGGAGTACACTTAGATATTCCTTTTATAAGTGAAGATGACTATAACGATATAGTTTATGCTTGTAATCATGATGGAAACTTTTTAGCATTATCTTTTGTATCTACGAGAGAAGATGTATTAGAAGTAAGAAAAATATTAAAAGAAAACAATAGAGAAGACTTAAAATTAATTTCTAAGATTGAAAGTACTACGGGAGTAGAAAACTTAGAATCTATATTAGAAGTAAGTGATGGAGTAATGGTAGCAAGAGGAGACTTAGGAGTAGAAGTTCCAATGGAAGAATTACCAATTACACAGATGAATATTATTTTAAAATGTCGTGAAAATGGTAAATTTGCTATTGTTGCTACTGAAATGTTAGAATCTATGAAGAAAAATATGAGACCAACAAGAGCAGAAGTAAGTGATATAGCTAATGCTGTATTATGTGGAACAGATGCTGTTATGTTAAGTGGTGAGACTACAACAGGTAAGTATCCAGTTGAAGCAGTAAGTTATATGGCTAGTATTTGTGAAGCAAATGAAAAATATTTTGATTATGAAGAAAAAATAAATGCTCATTATGCTAAAGATATCCCATCTACTGTAGCAGCTTCAATTGATGCTGCAACAAATACACTTGATGTAAAAGTAATTGTAGCAGCTACACTAAGTGGATACACAGCAAGAAAAATTAGTAATTTAAGACCAAACTCTGTTATATTAGCAGCTTGTCCAAATGAGAATGTAGCATATAGTTTAGCACTTAATTTTGGAGTATATCCAACAATTATACCAATTGAAAAAACAACTGATAAATTACTTGAAGATTGCGTAGTTAAAGCAAAAGAAATATTTAATTTAAATAAAGGTGATATTGTAATACTATCTGGTGGTATTCCAATTGAGAAAAAAATTAGTGTTACTAATTTTATGAAAATAGAAGAAATTAAATAAAAATACTTGTCAAAACATAAATTTTAATGTATTATTAATTTGTACCTAATTCTTGGTATTGCGTACTCCTTACGTAGTACTATGATTATAGGAGTCAAACATTTTAAAAGGAGGTAAATAACATGGCTTTAAGTAAAGTAGAAAAAGAAAAAATTATTAAAGAATTTGCGAGAGATGAAAAAGACACAGGTTCTTCTGAAGTACAAATTGCTATTTTAACACATGAGATTAATGCGTTAACAGAGCATTTAAAAAATCATCCGCAAGATAAACATTCAAAACGTGGACTTTTAATTAAGGTTGGAAAAAGAAGAAGTTTACTTAACTACTTAATTGAAACAGATGTTAAAAAATATCGTGAAGTTGTAGCTAAGTTAGGACTTAGAAAATAAATATAAAATGATAGGCACTCTTTTTTGAGTGTCTTTATTTTTAGGAAAGAGGTAAATATGGAATCAGAGAAAAAAATATTTAAGTTGGATTTTAGAGGAAGAGAAATAATTGTAGAAACAGGACAACTTGCAAAACAAGCATCAGGGTCAGTACTTGTAAGGTATGGAGATACTGCTGTATTATCTACTAGTGTAATGAGTAAGAATGCTAGTACTGCTGATTTTTTCCCACTTACAATTAATTATCAAGAAAAACTATATTCTGTTGGTAAAATACCAGGAGGATTTATTAAAAGAGAAGGGAAACCTACTGATCAAGCAACATTAGCATCTCGTCTTATCGATAGACCAATTAGACCTTTATTTGCAGAAGGATTTAGAAATGAAGTACAAGTTATTAGTACAGTTTTATCAGTAGATCAAGATAATACACCGGAAATGACTGCACTTTTAGGTTCTTCGCTTGCACTATGTATAAGTGAAATACCTTTTGATGGACCAGTAGCAGGAGTTATAGTAGGTAGACTTAATGGAGAGTTTATTATAAACCCAAAAGCAGAAGAAACTGAACTTTGTGATATTATCTTAAATGTCGCAGGTACCAAAGATGCAATTAACATGGTTGAGTCAGGAAGCAAAGAAGTAAGTGAAGAAGATATGGTTGACGCTATCATGTTTGGTCATGAAGCAATTAAAGAATTAATTAGTTTTGAAGAAGAAATAATTAAAAATGTTGGTAAAGAAAAAATTGAAGTAGAACTTGTAAAACTTGATGAAAATTTAGTTAAAGAAGTAGAAGAATTTGCTACTTCTAAGATGTTAGACGCTATTCAAATTAAAGATAAAATTGAAAAATATGCTGCAATTGATAAAGTAAAAGAAGATAGTGTTGAAGAATTTACAAAAAGATATGAAAATGATGAGAATTTAGAAAGCATATTAAAAGATGTTAGTAAAATAGTAGATAATATTGAAGCATCAGAAGTAAGAAGATTAATAACAGAAGAGCATATTAGACCTGATGGAAGAAAAATGGATGAAATAAGACCACTTTCTGCCGAAATAGATTTACTTGCAAGAACTCATGGTTCAGCATTATTTACAAGAGGACAAACTCAAGTATTATCAGTAACTACATTAGGGGCTTTAGGAGAACATCAAATATTAGATGGACTTGGAATTGAAGACGAGAAAAGATTTATGCATCACTATAATTTCCCAGCATTTTCAGTAGGAGAAACTGGAAGATATGGAGCGCCAGGAAGAAGAGAAATTGGACATGGTGCCTTAGGAGAAAGAGCATTATCACAAGTAATTCCATCTGAAGAAGAATTTCCTTATACAATAAGAGTAGTATCAGAAGTACTTGAAAGTAATGGATCATCTTCTCAAGCAAGTATTTGTGCTGGATGTATGTCTTTAATGGCAGCAGGTGTTCCAATTAAAGCACCAGTTGCAGGTATTGCAATGGGACTTATTACTAAAGATGATAAATATACAATTTTAACTGACATTCAAGGACTTGAAGATCATATGGGAGATATGGATTTTAAAGTAGCAGGTACAAGACAAGGTATTTGTGCAATGCAAATGGATATTAAAATTAAGGGTGTGACTAAACAAATTTTAAGTGAAGCGTTAGCACAAGCTAAAAAAGCAAGAATGCAAATCTTAGATGTTATGGAAGGTGCAATTAAAGAGCCTAGAAAAGAACTTAGTAAATATGCTCCAAAAATAGCACAAATTCATATTAACCCAGAAAAAATTAAAGATGTAATTGGTCGTGGAGGAGATATGATTACTAAAATTATTTTAGAGTGCTCTAATGTAAAATCAGTAAATGATAAAGATGCTGTTAAAGTAGATATCGAAGATGATGGAAGAGTAATCGTATATCATTCAGATCAAGAAATAATTGATAAAACAATAAAGATGATTGAAGATGTTGCAAGAGAAGTTGAAATAGGTAAAGTATATACTTGTAAAGTAGTAGATATTCATGATTTTGGAGCTTTTGTTGAATTATGGCCAGGATGTGAAGGTTTAATTCATGTATCACAACTTGACGATAAGAGAGTAGATAAACCATCAGATGTTGTTAAAGTAGGAGACGAAATAATTGCAATAGCAACTGGATATGATAAAAAAGGTAAACTAAATTTATCCAGAAAAGAACTTCTAAAAAAAGACAAAAAAGAATCTTCTAATAAATAATAAAAATATTACTAAAACATATATTTAACTAGGTGATATAATGAAGGATATAGTTAAAACTATTGGACTTATTACCTTAATATGTTTTAGTTTTTTTTATACAGAACAAGTAATAACTGTAATAAATGAACAAGATCCAATTATGATCAAGATAAATAATGAAAAAGATAACTATAAAGTAGATGTAATTGAAGCCATTATTAAAGATAATTCTATTATTCCAGGAATAAATGGAAAAGAAGTAGATGTTGAAAAAAGTTATAATAATATGAAAGAATTAGGAATGTTTAAAGATAGTTATTTAATATATAAAGAAATATTTCCTAGTAATAGTTTAACTAATATATATGATAAATATATAGTTAGAGGTAATCCTTATAAAAAAGAAGTATCAATAGTTTTTACCGTTACTAATGATAATGAACTTAATAATATATTAAATAATATTGATAAAAGTTATGATATTAATATATTTATTGATTATAAGACATTATCAAATAATTTAGATAAATTAAAGAAAACTAACTACAACATATATGCGTATGGAGAATATAATAAAGATACTTTAACTTTATTAAATAATTTAATTAAAAATAATTTTAACAGTTCATTATATTGTTTAACAAGTGAAAATAAAGTAATTGAAGAATGTACAAATAATAAAATGCATACAATAAAACCTACAAATACATTAAGTGATGCATATAATGAAATTAAAAGTATATTAAATAATGGTAATATAATCTTAATAGAAAATAATAGCAAAAATATTAAAGAATTTATGTATATATATAGGTATATATATAGTAAAGGACTAAAAATAGTTAATTTAGAAGAATTATTAAAAGAAAATAGTTAATAATTCTTCTATTTTTAATAAAAAATGATATAATAATTTTATTGTTTGGATGTGATTTTATGGATGAAATAGAAATGAAATATAAAATATTAAAAAATATAATATTAGTTACTAAGCTCATATATATTATGAAGGAACAGTTATTAACTTCTAATAGTAATCATCAAAAAGTTGTAGATCAATATAAGAAATTATTACATAAAGAACAGGAATTATATAATTTAATTAATAAAAACAGTTCTATAATGTTAGAATTTATGAATTATTTAGAACAAAGATACAATATTGAAGATTTTGAATTTGACTTAGACTACTTTTCTACATTGGAAGAAAATATTGTATATAAAAGAATTTTTAATAAGTTGAGTGAGTATGTTTTCTTTTTACCAATGGAACAAAATTTAGAAGTATCTGATGAATTTACATTAGATTCTATTGAAAACAGTAGATTAATTAATGAAATCCAATTAATCAGAAAAAAAATATTTATAAATAAACAATTAGAAAGTGATTATTTAAATGTATTTTTATATGTTTTAAGTGGTTTAAAAAGCAAATATCTTAATTTTAGTAGTGAAATAACAAAAATACAATATGATATAATGTTTGTATTTAGTGAAGATGAGAAAATACTTGATAGTGGAATTTTACATAAAAAAGTTGATTTAAGTTCAAAATTAATGAGTGATTGCATAGGAATAAGCGATAATATATATGAAGAAATAAAATTTGATCTAGTAGATTTATTAATTTTTGAAAATTTAAATATTTCATTATGGGACAATTTAAGTGAAGAAAATCAAAAAAATAAAACTATTAGAGAAATATTATTACATAGTATTCTTATTTCAGCATTTTCTTTGTTAGAAAAAGAAACTTATGAAAAAGAGATAGCAAAAATCAAATTGCTTGTTAATTTATATACGGATGATACAAATCCAAAAAATGATATTATTAATGAGATAGACAAAAATATTGATAAAATAAGAGAAGTATATAGGGTTATTACTTTAAGAAAAACAAAAAAAATATAAAAAATATTTATTTTAAAAATAAATTATGGTAAAATATAATATGTGTAAAAAGGAGAATTATATGGAAAATATTTTAGAAGAAGTAGAATTAAAAATGAATATGGCAATTGAATCTTTAGAAAAGAGATTTATTAATGTAAGGGCAGGAAGGGCTAATCCTTCTATGTTAGATGGAATTATGGTTGAATATTATGGAGTACCTACTCCTATTAGGCAACTTGCAAATATTTCTGTTCCGGAAGCTAGACAATTATCAATAAAACCATTTGATAAGAGTGCATTAAATGCAATTGAAAAAGCAATATTTGAAGCTAATTTAGGAGTAACACCTAATAATAATGGTGAATGTGTATTTATTGTTATTCCAGCACTTACAGAAGATAGAAGAAAAGAACTTGTAAAACAAGTAAAAGGAATGGCTGAAGAAGGCAGAATTGCTCTTAGAAATATAAGACAAGAAGGAAATACTGATATAAAGAAATTAGAACTTCCTGAAGATGAAGAAAAAAGAGGAAATGAAAGAGTTCAAGAATTAATTAATAAATATAATAAAGTAATTGATGAGAAGTTAAAAGAAAAAGAAGAAGAACTTATGACTATATAAAACTGTGATAAGGAAATAGTAGTATTTACAATATAACTTTAAAGAGAACTTCGTAAGGTGAGAGGAAGTAAGTTATAAAATATGAATTCACCCTTTAGTTTTATCGTTAATCGCGTTAAGATTTAAGAGATAACTTAGGTTATAAAAAAGGTGGTACCGCGGCATTGTCGTCCTTTTATGGTATCATCTTTTTTTATTTATAAGGAAAGTTCGATTTTTGTGCCATTTATTCACTAAAATTATTGACAAACAAATGTTTATATTT
>CALVXP010000030.1 GCA_944371525.1 uncultured Bacilli bacterium
GACACCATAAATTTTGACAATTTAATATAAGTAGGGTAGCGACTATCCGAAACTGGTCTATGGAGGAATATAAATTCTTATGAAGTAGAAAAAACTTACCGTGAGGTAAGTTAGTCAAAATTTATTTTGACTTTTGTTCTGGAGGTATTATGGAAGAAGAATTAAGATATAGAATAGATTATTTACTTAGACATATATCAAATGAAACATTTAAAGATATATTAAATAAGAAAAGTGATTATATATTAAAATTACTTGAAGATAATTATATAGATGTTGATTTAAATATTAAATATTTAGTTAAATATGGAATACATAATATTGATAAAGTAGTTTATGATATGTTAGAAGAATTAACAGAATCACATAATAGTTTTATAAAAAAGATTAAAGAATATGAAAAGAAACTAACTAAAGAAGAAGTTATAATGATGTTAGAAAATGTATAGGGAGGAAAGAGTATGAATAAAATAGAAGAAATCAAAAAGTTAATAGATGAGAAAATGAAGGGTGTTAATTCATTACAAGAATTAAATGAATTAAAAGTAGAATTCTTAGGAAAGAAAGGATTAATTACAGAAGTTAATTCAATGATAAGAGACATTCCTAATGAAGAGAAAAAAGAGTTTGGTATGAAAGTAAATGAGGTAAGGTCTTTATTCAATACTAAATATGAAGAAATAAAAGAAAAATTAGAAGAAGAAAAGATAAATAAACAATTAGAAGCAGATGCCATTGATGTAACTTTACCCTCTACTAAAGTTAGTGTAGGAGCTCCTCATTCATTAGAAAAGTTAATTGAAGAATTAGAAGAATTACTTATGTCGATGGGATATGATGTAGTAGAAGGACCAGAAGTTGAAAAAGACCTATATAACTTTGAATTACTTAATTTACCTAAAGGACATCCAGCAAGAGATGCACAAGATACTTTTTATATTAAAGATGAAGAAATGCTTCTTAGAAGTCAAACTTCACCAGTACAAGTAAGGACAATGTTAGCTAATGAGGAAAAAAGTCCAATTAGAATTATCTGTCCTGGAAAAACATATAGAAGAGATGATGATGATGCAACTCACTCTCATCAATTTACCCAAATGGAAGGTTTATTAATTGATAAAGATATTTCACTTTCAGACTTAAAAGGAACATTTGATATAATTGCTAAACACTTATTTGGAGAAAAACGAGAAACAAGATTTAGACCATCATTTTATCCATTCACAGAGCCTTCAGTAGAACTTGATATATCTTGTTTTAATTGTGAAGGGAAAGGATGCAATATATGTAAAGGAACAGGATGGATAACAGTAGGAGGGGCAGGAATGGTACATCCTAAAGTACTATCTAATTGTGGTTACGATCCAAAAATTCATTCTGGTTTTGCGTTTGGTTTTGGAATAGAAAGATTAGCAATGCTTAAGTATGGAATTACTGATATTAGAACATTCTATACACCACAGGATATTAGAATATTAGAACAATTTAATAGAAGGGATGTGTTATAATGATAAGCATGAATTGGGTTAAAGACTATGTCGATACTAAAAATATAGATTTAAAAGTCCTTGCAGATAAAATAACTAAAACTGGAATAAATATTGAAAAAGTAGAAAGTAAAAATATAGATAATTTAGTAATAGGACATGTATTAGAAGTATCTGCACATCCAGATTCTGATCACTTAAATGTATGTAAAGTTGATGTCGGAAGTGAAATTACTCAAATAGTATGTGGTGCTTCTAATGTAAGAAAAGATTTGAAAGTAATAGTAGCCCTACCAGGTGCAATTCTTCCAGGAAATTTTGAAATAAAGAAAAGCAAAATTCGTGGAGTAGAATCAAATGGAATGATATGTGCTTTGTTTGAACTTGGACTAGAAGAAAAAACAGAAGAGACATATAATAAAGGAATTCATGAATTAGATAGTAATGCTCCAGTTGGAGAAAATCCAATTAAATATTTAGGACTAGATGATACTATTTATACACTAGACTTAAATCCTAATAGATTTGATTGTAATAATCACATACCTTTTGCTTATGAAGTAGCAGCAGTATTAAATACTAAGGTTACTTTGCCAAGTATTGATACTAAGCCAGTAAAAGATAATATTAAAGATCATTTTGAAATAAAAGTAGATACGGAAAATTGTACTATGTATAATGCTAAAATGGTTACTAATGTAAAGGTTGGACCAAGTCCTGAATTTATTAAACAAAGACTTGAAAGTGCTGGTATGAGAAGTATTAATAATGTTGTAGATATTTCTAACTATGTAATGCTAGAATATGGTCAACCACTTCATTTCTTTGATAAAGATAGACTAGGAGATAAAATTTTAGTTAGAATGGCTCATGACGATGAAAAAGTAATCACTTTAGATAATAAAGAAAGAGAATTAAATAGTGATGATATTGTAATTACTGATGGAGATAAAATAGTATGTATTGCCGGAGTTATGGGAGGACTAAATACAGAAGTTGAAGAAGATACTAAAAATATCTTAATAGAAAGTGCTATATTCAATCCTTATAATGTAAGATATACTTCAATTAAACTAGATTTAAGAAGTGAAGCATCACTTAGATATGAAAAAGGACTTAATTATGAATACTGTAATTTAGCAATTGAAAGAGCATGTCATTTACTTGAAAAATATGCTGGTGGTACAGTATTAGAGGGTACTTTAACACATGATACAACTATAAAAAAAGAAAAAATAGTAGAAGTAACACTTGATGAAATTAATTTAATGTTAGGAATGAAATTAAATAGTAATGATGTTACAAGTTCACTTGATAGTTTAGGGTTTTTATATAAAATAGATAAAGATAAATTTATTGTTACAATACCAAATAGAAGAGTAGATGTTGAAGAAAATAAAGCTGATATTATTGAAGAAGTAGGAAGAATATATGGATATGATAATATTAAAGCAACTTTGCCGGTAGTTAGAACTAAAAAAGGTGAATATGCTCCAAAAACTAAATTTAGAAAAGATATATCTAAAAGATTAAGAGCACTAGGATTCAATGAAATTAGAACATATACATTAATTAGTGAAGAAGAAAATAATATGTTCAGATATAACTTTAATGATGAAATAAAGCTACTTAGGCCAATGAATATTGATAAGAGTATTGTAAGACAAAGTCTACTTTCTAGTATGTTAAAAATGATAGAGTATAATATTTCTAGAAAGAATAATGATGTTATGTTATATGAAATTGCTAATACTTATGATAATAGTTATGAAGAAGATACTAAAATTAGTTTTGGATTAACAGGTAATTATATATCTAATTCATGGAATAAAAGTAATATACAAGTAGATTATTATTTAGTTAAAGGATTAGTAGAAAATATCTTAGATTATTTAGGGCTTACTAATAGATATACATTTAAGTTATCAGATAATTTGCCTAAAGAAATACATCCTAAAGTAAATAGTGAAATTATTATTGATAATGAGGCAGTTGGATACTTTGGTAAGATTCATCCAAGTACAAGTAAGAATAACATTTATGTATGTGAAATATCTTTAAATAAGTTATATAGCAAGAAAGTAAGAGCAATAAAATTTAAAGAATTAAATAAGTATCCTACGATAAATAAAGATTTATCATTTATTGTAGATGAGAATATTACTAGTGAAGATATTACTAAAGTAATTAAAAAAGCAGGAGGAAGACTTCTTACTAATATAAATGTTTTTGATTTATATAAAGGAGATAATATAGCTAAAGATAAAAAATCATTAGCGTTTAATCTTACTTTTGAAGACTATAATAAAACACTTACTGAAGAAGAAGTAAATGTTGTATTTAATAAGATAATTAGTGAAGTAGAAACTAAGTTAAAAGCTGAATTAAGGGATAAGTAATTTATCTCTTTTTTGATACTTATAATTATAAAACTATTATTTGTATAGAAAAAAGAACTTGATTTAAAACTTTAAAAAATGTAACTATTGCTATTTAATATTTCGATGTTAACAAATGTGTTACATACATTTTGTTAATTATGTGTTACTATTATTTTAGAGATAAAGATACAAGTGTTTACTCCTTAATTCACAATAGGGAGGTGGTTCTAATGCACATAAAAATTTATACAGGAGGTTTGCGTTGGAACTATTAGTTTTAGTAATAATAGTAATTTTATATACTATTATTGCTATAAAAAAAGATTAATAAAATAACACCGAAATAATATTCGGTGTTTACACAAAACTGAGTAAACATTGAAGCTCAATCAATGTCTCTTTTATTATATGAAGTTTCCCTCATCTATATACATATTATCATAAAATAATTATTTTGTCAAAATGTAATTTTATAATGTAATTTTATAATTACTTGATATAACCATTTAATCGTGATAAAATAACATTACTTAGGAGGCATATTATATGATAGATACTCATGCACATTTTAATTCTAAAGATTTAAAAAACTTAAGAGATGAAATAATTAGAGTTAATAATATTAACTATTTAGATAAAGTTATTAATGTTGGGTTAGATTATGAAACTAGTAAAGAAGCAATTGAAATTAGTGAAAAAGAACCTAAATTTTATGCAACGATAGGAATTCATCCATTACATGCTGGATGTGTTTATGAATTATCGGATTTAAGAATAACTGAAAAAGTAGTAGCAATTGGAGAAATTGGGTTAGATACAGATGGAGATTTTTTTTACAAAGAGCAAAATTTATTAAACAAATAGAACTTGCAAACTTTTTAGAATTACCAATCATAATTCACTCTAAAAATTCTAATGAAAAAGTTTTAAAAATAATTAAAGATACATATCCACAATATGGATTTGTATTTCATTGTTTTCAACCAGACATAGATATAGCAAAAGAAATAATAAAATTAGGAGGATATCTATCTTTTTGAAAATATTTTAATAGAATTAGATTATCCATATATGAGTATGGATCCTATAAATGATGGTAAACATGTTTTTAATCGTATAAAAGAGTTAAAGGGATATTCATATAGTGATTTAGAAAAACAATTAGATGCAAATGCAAAAAGATTATTTAGAAAATTATAGTGTAGGTGATAAAATGAAAGCGTCAATATATACCTTAGGGTGTAAAGTAAACATATATGAAAGTGAGTATGTTATATCTTTACTTAAAAAGAACAATTATGAAATAGTATCTTTTGATGATACTGCAGATATTTATATAATTAATACTTGTACTGTTACTAATGAAAGTGATAGAAAAAGTAGAAAGATTATTCATCAGGCAAGAAGAAAGAATAATGATGCCATAATTGTAGTAATGGGTTGTTATAGCCAAATAGGTAAAGAAGAGATACCCGCTGATATTATAATAGGGAATAAAGATAAGTCAAAAATCATTGACATTATTAATGAATATATAGAAAATAAAAAACAAATAAAAAGAGTATATGATTTAAGTAATGTTAGTTTTGAAAATATGGAAATTCTAGGATTTGAAACTCATACAAGAGCCTTTGTAAAAGTGCAAGACGGGTGTAATGCTTTTTGTGCTTACTGTATTATTCCTTATGCAAGAGGTAATATTAGGAGTAAAAAAGAAGAAGATGTTATTCGTGAAATTACAAATCTAGTTAATAAAGGTTATAAAGAAATAGTTTTAACGGGTATTCATACAGGCAAATATGGTATGGATATAAATAGTAATTTAGAAACATTACTTAGAAAAATAGTAAAGATAGAGGGACTATATCGTATAAGACTCTCTTCAATTGAAATAAATGAAATAACTGATGGTATTCTTGAATTAATGAAAGAAAATAAAATTATTGCCTCTCACTTACATATACCACTTCAATCAGGAAGTAATAAAATTCTTAAACTCATGAATAGAAGATACAATAAAAAATATTTCATTAATAGAGTAGAAGAAATAAGAAAAGTAAGAGATGATATAAGTATAACTACTGATTTAATAGTAGGATTTCCAAATGAAGGTGAAGAAGAATTTAATGAAACAATGGATACTTTAAAGAAAATAGGTTTTATGCACATTCATACTTTCCCATATTCTAAAAGAGATGGAACAAAAGCAGCAGTTATGGATAATCAAGTAGACGGAAATATCAAGAAAGAAAGAGTTAAAAAAGCAATAGAATTATCTAATCAAATGGAAGAAGAGTATTATAAAAATAGTATTGGTAAAATTTATGAAGGTGTTACTGAATTAAGACATGATGGTAAAGTAGTAGTACATACATCTAACTTTATACCTATTATATTAAATAGTAAAGTAGATAATAATGAAATAGTAAAAGTTAAAATAACAAGTACAGATAAACTTAATGTTTATGGTGAAATATTATAAGGCGTGGTCTTGGATGGAATATAAAAATTTAAGGGAAATATATAAAGAAAATATATGTGAAATAAGGATGCCTAATTTTATAGGAACAGATAAATTTGATGTTTATAGGTTTAAATTTGATAAAACTATAGTTATAGATTCAAAAAAAGAATATATGTTTATAAAAGATGGATGTTATTTGTATGAAATAATATCTGGTTATGTTTTTCCTTTTTTTGAAACAGTGTATTCGGGAACTTATGGAATTAGTAGTGAATATATTTAAGTTCCTAATTATGTTATTATTGATAATTTATACGAAGCCCAACAAATAGAAGTAGAAGAGTATATAGAGGTAAACAATAATCAAGAATTTATAAATTATATGAAAGTATTATCAGTTGCTAATAAATATTCAAAAATACCTGAAAGGCCAGACTTTAAGTCTTACTGTGAAACATGTAAAGATAAAATATAGATATATTTCCTAAAGAAGAAAAGAAAAAATTTCAAAATAGTTTAATTAGTGAACATTATCAAACAGTAGAAATTTTACTAAATGTCTTAAAAGATAATGATTATGATAAATATCTAATAATTAAAGATAAATTAGATAATATAATAGAATATAGTACAATAGAAGTTACTAATATAAAAAATAGTAATGGTCTTATATTATATGATAAAGATATGATAGATAAGATCATATTAAATAATTTAATTAAATTAGAAGTAGAAATAGAAATGATATTAAAAACAAAGAAATTTACTATAGATGGTAATGTTAATTTAATTTATGAAATGATTAATGATATAAAAGATTCCTTAGATAAAGAAGATAATAATATACTTGCTAATATAAATAAAGTAAGTGAATTATATAGTAATAGTATTAATAATATATCTTTTATTAATCAAATAAATATAGCTAAACAAATAAGTTTATTATATTTACTTGCAATAAAAAAATATAATATTGATAGTAGTTTGTCTAGTAAATTAGAAAGTACTACATACATATTGAATTATAAGAATTATTTATATTTATTAATTAGAAATTTGTTAGAACAAGGGATTATTGTTACTAATAAATATAAATTATTAATTAGCAGTGAAGATGTAAAAATAGAAGATATTATCAATATTATTAGTGATATAGAATTTGTAAATAAAGATATAAAAAAATTAGAATTATCAAAGTAATTACTTTAATAATTCTTTTTTTAATAATTCAATATTATTATTCATAATAGTTAAATAACTATCATTTGTATTAGTAACGCCACCATCAACACTTCTCATATCATTGATAGGTATTAATTCAACATTATAACTTTCTAATAAGGATTTAACTGTATCGTTACTTTCATTAGTAATAGAATATATATATTTTATTTCACCGTCATTAATTAATTTTTTAACTTCATTAATAACTGGTTCAGTTAAGTTTTCATTTTCTTCGAGTGATATAACTCTAATATCATACTTTTCTAAAAATTTAAATAAATCATTATCAACAACAATTATTTTATAACTTGATTCTACTGCTAACTCTTTTACTGTAGCATCTAATTTAGACAATTCGTATTTTAAAGTTTCATAATTATTTTCAATTTCTTCAGTTAAATATGGATTACTAATATAACCATTTAAACTGTTTTTTAAGTTTTGCGCCATCATTAAATAGTTATAAGGATTTAACCATAATTCATGAACATCATACTCATAGTTCATTCCCATAGAGACATCTATTATTTTTAATTTTTCATTTTTATTTATTAATTTAACAGCATAATCTCTATCAATATCTAAGCTGTTAAAAACAAATAAATCACTGTTTGAGTATTCTTTAACTTTCTTGTCAGAAATTTCAAATTCATCTATATTAACACCAGTAGGGAAAATACTATAAATTTTAGCATTATCTCCGTACAAGTAATCTACTAAATAATTAATTGGATAAGATGTAGTATAAATAGTTATATCTTCCATCGAATCTCTTTTGAAAAAACATCCTGATAATAAAAATAATACACTTCCTAGTAACAACCCTTTTTTTAATAATTTCATTCTTTTCCTTCTTTCATTGGTACAGGATCATAACCATAAGTTCCAAATGGATTACATTTAAGTATTCTTTTAATTGCAAGGAAACTTCCTTTAACACTTCCAAACCTATCTATTGCAATAATAGCATACTCGGAACATGTAGGATAATGCCTACAATAATTATGAAAATTTCCTGGAACTTTTTGATAAATCCTAATTAATTTTATTAATACTTTTTTCATATTAATCACATATATTATTTTACATTATTTTTAGTTATTTGTCTATAACTTTAATTTTATTTTGTAAGGAATGGGAAAAAGTGTTATAATAATAAGGAAACAGGAGGTATTTATGAAAATTTTTAACAAATTTGATTTTAATCCTACTAATATAAATTTATATTTACAGGCATTTACTCATACTTCTTATAGTAATGAAAATCCAGGATTTGCTAATTATGAAAGATTAGAATTTCTAGGAGATGCTGTACTAGAACTTATTATTAGTGATTATTTATATAAAGAAAGACACTTAGAAGAAGGTATAATGACTAAGATGCGAGCAGGATATGTATGTGAAAATGCTCTTGCTACTTATGCTACTGATTTAAACTTTGTTGAAGATGTTAGACTAGGAAGTGGAGAAGAAGCTAATAATACAATCTTAGCAGATGTTTTTGAAGCTTTTGTTGCAGCGTTATATTTAGATCAAGGTTTTGAATTTACAAAGAAGTTAGTTTTAGATATTATAATACCTTATATTAATAAAAAGATAGATTTCCTACAAGATTATAAATCTAATTTACAAGAACTAGTTCAAACAGTTAAGAAAAGTGTTATATATGAAATAATTGATGAAAAAGGTCCTGCTCATAAAAAAGTATTTACTTGTCAAGTTAAAGTAGATGGAATAATTATGGGAAAAGGAGTAGGAAATAGTAAAAAAGCAGCAGAACAAGAAGCTGCTAAAAATGCTTTATCAAAACAGGCAAAAATAGTTAATTAATTTTTATAATAAGAAGATAATTGGTAATACTAAAAATGGTGATATTATGAAAAAGTATTTACTAGTTATTTTTCTTTTTATGTGTTTAATTATAGTTAATAAAATAAATAGGCCTAAAGTAATAGATGCTTTTATTCAAGATAAAAATGAATATTATAATAATTATACGATTGATATGAAAGAAAGTTCTCTTAGTAAATATAAAAGTATTTTTATAAATATGGATTGGGATTTATATTTAATTAGTGATATAAAATTAGTTAATAATTATAATGATTATATTTTAGAAGAAATTAATAATATTAAAATAAAAAATAATAATTATAAAGATAGTTTAAATGAATATATTGAAAAATGTATTGTAATATTAGAAAAATATAGTATGGATAATGAAATAAGTAAACTTCGTAATGGTAACTTTAAAATAGATACAATAAATATATATACTACTGAGGAAACATACAATAAAATAATAAATGATATTAACACTTAAAAACTTGTAATATCTAAAATATTTTGTTATAATTATATAGTCTTTATACTTTATTAAGGAAAGACTCTTATAATAAAAACTAGATAAGTAAAGCTATACAAAATTTGATACAATTAATCTAGGAGGATGATGT
>CALVXP010000031.1 GCA_944371525.1 uncultured Bacilli bacterium
ATTCATAACATTTCCTCATTTCTTTTTTATATTTAGGCTTTAATTGTTATACATTTATTTGTTACACTTTGACCTTCGCCACCACCTGCATTTAAGTGATTAGATATTACTATTACATCAGAATTATTTCCATAAGCATTTAATATCTTATTTACTCTATTAGTAGGATCCAAACTAACATCACTATCTCTTGTTAAAGTTACTGGAATACCTAACTCCTTAAATCTATCATACATGTACTTAGATATTAATAAAGTATAATCCTTCTCTAACATATCATTACCCACTGCTCCCGAATCACTTCCACCATGTCCAGGATCAATAACTACTCCTGTTAACTTTCTATCATAATTCAAGTTAATCACCTCTACAATAATTTATGTATTTTCACAAAAATTGTTATAAAAGTTTAATGTTTATTTAATACTTCGTTTATAATCTTTCTAATTTCTATTATTCTATTGTTAATAAATTCTGGATGATCTTTAAACCATTTTATATTTAAAGGAGATGGATGTGGTAATACTAAAGTAAGTTTACCATTAATATAATTATTTTTAAAGATTAAATCATTAAATCTATCTTTAGGGAAAAATACTTTAGCAGCTTTTGCTCCAATTAAAATATACATTTCATTATTTATATATTCTAACTCTTTTTTTATCCATCTTTCATAACATATTTTAGGAGGGATTCTATCATTACCGTTCTTATCTTTGCCTGGATAACAATGTGACAATGCTGCTATATAAAAATTATCAGGATTATAAAAAATATTATCATCTATTTGATACCACTCATACTTTAATCTTTTTCCACTCATATCTGTAAATGGTTTTAATGTATTATGTACAGTTGCAGATGGTGCTTGACTAATTTGTACAATTTTAGAATTAATATTACCTAATATTACTGGATGTGGCTCAAAACCAAATCTATCTTGACAAATTTTACATCCTTTTATTTCACTTATTAATTTATTAAATTCTTTATTCATAAAGTATCACTTCCATATAAAAAAAGATAAAGTTATTGTTTTATCATTAAAGTATTTATTGTTTTATTTCCTAAACTATCTAAATAATTATATTCTTTTACTATTTTGAAACCACATTTTTGATAACACTTAATAGCATTAACATTATCACTTTCTGGTGTTAACGCTACTATTTTACAATCATTTAGTAAATAATCACTAATATAATTAATTATTGTACTCCCAATACCTAAATTATAATAGGCATCTTCTCCAATAAATATATCTATTGAAAAAACTTTATCATAATTATTTAAATCAAAATAACTTTTATCTTTATAATTCATTTCATAATATTGAACTATACCAATTGGTATAGTTTTATATATTATAACTTTTGTTTTTGTTAAGTAATCACTACTAATTCTTTTCTTATATTTATCCACGATTTCTTCATAGATAAGATTCTTTATTTAAAATATTTGTATACTTTAGGATTACTACACCATTTATACAACATTTTATACTCAACTTCATTATCTTCAATATTTCTCAAATATATATTATCATTAATTTATATATATATTACCTTTTCTTAAAATCAACTTCAATCACTTTATTATCTGCTACTACAAAAATATCTATTAAGTCTATTATTTTTCTAATTTTATCTATTAAATTAATGTTATTACTACTATTTATTAGCTTTACACATTTTAAAAATTCTTCTACTAAATAATCTTTGCCATTTTTCAATAACTTTATTTTTTCTAATCTCTTTATATCTTTTTTTGTGAAAAAAGCATCACTAAATTCCATTAATAAATTTATTTGTTCTAAACACAAATCATATATTTCATCAATAGTAAATTCATCTTTTGATACTAAACTTTCATAATGCATATCATCAGGATTATTATATTCATCTAAAAAAGCAACAGTATCTCTAACATCAGGATTTTTACTAAATGAATAATCAGAATCACATAATATTGTTTCTAATATTCTAAAATTTTTCATATCCTTTTTTATTAATTTTTCTATTCTCGTAATTACCTCTTCATTTAATATAATTTGTCCTGCTTTTTTATAAAAAGAATAACTTATTTCTGAATTATAGACACTTCTCATAATAGCATCTTTTACTTCTATATCTAAATCTAAATATTTTATTTTTAAAGTATCTACTAATACTGTGTATATAATAATTGGATACATATCATATAAATTTTCATCAAACATAACTAAATTATCTAAAAAATACTGAATATCTTTTAAAAATTTATCTAAATTCTTTTCACTTATCCAATTATTATTCATAATTTTCAAATATATTTTATCAAATTCTTTTTTTAATATCTTATCATTATCTCTTAAATTATAATAATCTTTATATATACTATCAACATAATTTTTAAGTTTTCGTACATCATCTTTTTGTGCTTTACTATATTCTCTATGTTTACTAAAATCTATTACTTCTGCCATACATCCTCCGTTAATTTCTATATCTAATCATCTTATATAATTCCATTACAAATAAAATTATACTAGAAATCATTAATAATATCAACATATCTGTTATAGGTACAGTGCTTGTTTGTAAAAAGTGACTTAATATAGGTACTTCCATAATTATTATTTGAAGTACAATTGCTAGTACTATACTAAATACAATTAATGGATTATCTTTAATTGACATTTTAAATGCTGATTGTTTTTCACTACGACAATTAAATACATGAATATTTTGCATAAATACCATAAGAACCATTATATATCCTCTTGCAAGTGATACTTCCATATTTAATTTTGTTAATAGGAAATACCATACAGAAAATACTATTATACCAATTGTTAATCCTGATAATAATACTTCTATTAACAAGTCCTTATCAAATATTGATTCTTTAGGATTCCTTGGTTTTTCTTTCATAATATTTTTTTCACTTTTTTCAAATGATAATGAAAAATCTTGAAGTCCATCAGTTACAATATTTAGCCATAAAAGTTGAATTGCAACAAGTGGCATTGGTAGATCTAATACAATCGACATTATAAAGAAGAATACTTCCGCAAAACCACAAGATAATAACATATATGCTACTTTTCTAATATTGCTATAAGCTGTTCTTCCTTCTTTAATTCCTGTTACTATTGATTTAAAGTTATCATCCGTTATTATCATTGTAGCAGTTTCTTTACTTACATCTGTTCCACTTCCCATAGCAATTCCTATATTTCCACTTTTAATTGCAGGAGCATCATTTACTCCATCTCCAGTAACTGCTACAAATTCCCCATTTCTTTTTAAAGATTCCACTATTTCTAATTTGTCCATTGGCGTTACTCTTGTAAATACTTTTTTATCTTTTATAAAATTATCAAATTCTTTTTGACCTAATTTAAAATGTTTACTTACTTCTAATCCTGTCGTAACTTCACTATAATCAGTAACTATTCCTAATTCTTTACCTATTGCAAAGGCTGTTAGAGGATGATCACCTGTTACCATAATAACTTTTATTCCTGCTGTTTTACATTCATTTACAGATACTTTTGCTTCTTCTCTAATTGGATCAATAAATCCTACTAAACCATAAAAATTTAATTCTTTTATATCTTCTTCGGTGTAGCTTTCTTTCTTTGTTTTTATAATACCATCAGCTAGAGCAATTACACGATATCCTTCTTTAGCTAAATCTTCATTTTGTTTAATTAAGAAATCACTATCAATTGGTTCTTTCTTATTATTTACCATCATATTATTAGAAAAATCTATTACTTTTTCAATAGAACCTTTTACAGTACAATGAATTTTATCTTCATATTTATAAAATACTGCTGAATATTTTTTCTCTGATTCATAATGAATTACATCAATTATCTCAATATCATCCTTATTTACATTAGTTTTCATTCCTAAAATTAAAAATGCTACATCAATTGAGTCCCCAATAGGAATAATTTTTTTATTTTTCTTCTCTATTGTTCCTTCATTATTTATAATTCCAAGTTTACTAATATATTTTAATTTATCGATATTGTCATTAGTAATTATATTACCTTTATCACTATAACCAGTTCCTTCTATTTCATATGTAGAATTATCTGGTAACAATACTTTTTTAGCAGTTTGTTCATTTACAGTAAGAGTACCTGTTTTATCAGTAGCAATTACTGTACAACTACCTAAAGTTTCTACGGAATTTAGTTTTTTTACTATAACATTTTGCTTCGCCATTTTGCTTGATGCAACTGATAAGGCTACTGTTACAGCAAGAGGTAATCCTTCGGGCATTGTCGATACTGATAAAGCTACTACTGATAAAAATATTTCACTTCCAGGTATTCCTTTAGATAAAAGAATTGTTATTATTACAATAGCATTAATTATTACTAATATACTTATTTGTTTAGAAAATCTTTCTATTCTAATAGTAAGAGGGGACTTTGTATCTTTTTTACTATTAACTGTATCAGCGATTTTACCTATTTCTGTTTTAATCCCTGTTGCTACTACTACTGCCTTAGCTCTTCCTGTTATAACATTAGTACCGGCATATAACATATTATCCCTATCTGCAAGTAATACTTCGATACCCAGTACATCTGTAAATTTATTAGCACTAGCACTTTCTCCCGTTAAAAGAGATTCATCTACTTGAAGATTATCACATTCTATTATTCTAGCATCCGCACTTATCTTATCACCTGATTCTAAATAGATAATATCTCCTACTACTATATCTGATGAATTAACTTCTATTTTTTTATTATTTCTTAAAACTTTTACTGTGTCTACTATCATTTTTGAAAGTGCTTCCGCATTTTTTTCCGCCTTATATTCTTGATAAGTACCTAAAGTTAAATCTATTATAATTATTGAGAATATAGCTATTGCATCTACTAACTCTCCAATAAATAAAGATATAATAACAGTACTTGCAAGTAGCATTACTATAGGATTTAATAATTGTTTAAAAAATTTTACTACTATACTTTCTTTCTTCTTACTAGGGAGTTCATTTTTCCCATATTTATTTAGTCTTTTATTAACTTCGTTATTATTAAGTCCTTCACTTCCAGTTTTTAATATTTCATATATTTTATCTATACTATATGAATGCCAATCTTTCAAAGTTTTCCTCCTTACATAAAAAGATACCTAAGTATCTTCAATTGTCAATTTATTCCCAATTTTTAAATCTTTAAAAGTACCCGGGGGTAATACCACAACAATATCTCCGTCTTTTTCTTCAAAAACAGTATTAGGAAACATATTATACTTAAATGCTACTATTTCTTGTTTATTATTTAATATTATAATATCTATGTTTTGAAAAGATAAAATGGTACTAAACCTATTAATATTAGGAATTATCACTCCATAATCTATTTTACATCTTTTGTATCTTAAAAAAGTGTCTAATTGTGTCGATATACATTTTATCTTCTTATTATTATAGATTATATACATTATTTTTTGTTTTTAAGCATTGCTTTTTCCCAAGTCCATGATTTAATTTCTGGTAAATCATCACCATATTCTTTTATATATTCTTTATGCTCTACTAACTTATCTTTACATATTTGAAGTAAATTAGCAGATACCTTTTGAAGTTTTTCGGTATGCTTTAATGCTGACATTACTAAATGGAATCTGTCAAGTTCATTTTGTACTCTCATGTCAAATGGTGTTGTAATAGTTCCTTCTTCTTTATATCCATGAACATGTAAGTTTTTATTAGTTCTCCTGTAAGTCAACTCATGAATTAAATTAGGATATCCATGGAATGCAAATATTATTGGTTTATCTTTTGTGAATATTGCATCATAATCATAATCAGATAATCCATGAGGATGTTCACTATCTGATTGAAGTCGCATTAAATCTACAACATTTACTACTCTTATTTTTAAATCTTTAAAATGATTTCTTAAAATTGAAACGGCTGCTAATGTTTCTAATGTTGGAGTATCTCCACAACAAGCCATTACTAAATCAGGTTCTGAATCATCATCATTACTAGCCCATGACCAAATACTAACTCCACTTGTACAATGTTTTATTGCTTGATCCATAGTTAACCATTGTGGTCTTGGATGCTTAGATGCTACAATTACATTTATATAATTCTTAGTTTTAATACAATGGTCTACACAAGAAAGTAAACAGTTAGCATCCGGTGGTAAATACATTCTTACAACATCGGCTTTTTTAGTTACCATATGATTTAAGAATCCTGGATCTTGATGAGTATATCCATTATGATCTTGTTGCCATATATGTGATGATAACAAATAATTAAGGGAAGCTATATTCCTTCTCCATGGAAGTTCACTAGTTACTTTTAACCATTTAGCATGTTGACTTACCATTGAATCTACTATTCTAATGAATGCTTCATAACTATTAAACAATCCATGTCTTCCTGTAAGTAAATATCCTTCCAACCATCCTTGGCACATATGCTCTGATAACATTGAATCTATTACCATACCATCTTGTTTTAAAAATTCATCATTATTTTTGTAACTAGCATTCCATTTTCTATTAGTTTTTTCAAATACTGCACTAAGTCTATTTGACATAGTTTCATCAGGTCCAAATATTCTAAAATTATGATTTTCTTTATTTAATTTAATTACATCTCTTAAATATTTCCCTGCTTCAACCATATCTTGAGCCATCGTAGAACCTGGAACAGTTACTTTAACTTCATAATCTCTAAAATCAGGTGTTCTTAAATCTTTTAATAACTTACCACCATTTGCATTTGGATTAGAACCCATTCGACGATTACCAACTGGTGCAAGTTCTTTTAACTCTTGTTTTAAAGTTCCATTTTCATCAAACAATTCTTCAGGTCGATAACTTTTTAACCATTTTTCAAGTAATTTTAAATTTTTAGGATTATCTTTATTAACTATTATTGGAACTTGATGAGCTCTAAAAGTATTTTCTATTTCTTTTCCATCTACTTCTTTTGGTCCGGTCCACCCTTTTGGAGTTTTTAAAATAATTATAGGCCACATTGGTCTAGATGTATCTCCATTTAATGCATTTTTCTTAATTTTCTTTATTTTAGACACTACTTGTTCTAATACAAGAGCCATTCTTCTATGCATATACATTGGTGCGTCTCCTTCAACATAATAAGGAGTATAACCACAACCTTTAAAGAAATTATCTAATTCTTCATCACTAATTCTTGCAAATATAGTTGGATTGGCTATTTTATATCCATTTAAATGTAATATTGGTAATACTACTCCATCAGTTTTAGGATTTAAAAATTTATTATAATGCCAACTTGTAGCAAGCGGACCTGTTTCTGCTTCTCCGTCTCCGATAACACAAGCTGCAATTAAATCCGGATTATCTAAAACAGCTCCAAAAGCATGAGCTAAACTATATCCTAGTTCTCCTCCCTCATTAATAGAACCTGGTGTTTCTGGAGCAGCATGAGATGATATTCCTCCTGGAAAACTAAACTGTTTAAATAATTTTTTTAGTCCTTCTTCGTCTTCTGTAATATTGGGATAAACTTCACTATAAGTTCCCTCTAAATAAACATTAGATACTACTGCTTGTCCTCCATGACCTGGTCCTGATATATATATCATATTTAAATCATATTTTTTTATTATTCTATTTAAATGAGTATACACAAAATTTTGCCCTGGTGCTGTTCCCCAATGACCTACAACATTTGGCTTTACATCACTCATTTTTAATGGTCTTTTTAAAAGAGGATTATTCATCAAATAAAGTTGGCCAACCGATAAATAATTACATGCTCTAAAATATGCATCTATCTTTTTTAATTCTTCTTTTGTTAATATTTCTTTCATATCACACTCTCCCACTATTATAATTATACCATTAAAAAGAAAAGAAAAAAATACTAATTATTATTTTTATAATTAATTATTGATTTATGTGATAAAATACTATTTATGAATTAATAGGCAATGAAATAGTTACTAACCAAATAGAATCATGGGAAGAAGAAGATTTTATAAAATCTAATATATCAAAAGAAGAATTACTTTCTCCTGATTGTAACACTATTTTAAAACTTATATTATATAAAAACAATGTTTTAAAAATGATTCCATATTGTAAAAAAAGAATAAAAGAAAAGATAGATAATTAATTTAAGTTAGTTATCTATCTTATTTAGTTTAAAATATATCTATTATTAATTATGGAACTAAAATTTTCTTCTTCTCTTCTAATTGAACTTCGTCATTATTATTAATTTTTTTACCTTTGGTTAAATCTATTTTTGCTGAATTTATTGCAAAAATTTTACTTTCCACAAGTAATTGTTCAATTATTATATTGGTTATTATTCCATTATTAAAATTCAATTTAATCTTTAATGCAGATGGAACTAAATAATCGTCCATAAAATGAATATTACTTAACGCCGGAACTTTTACAATACAGTTTCCAGCAGAAAGAGGTACTATTTCCATTTTATGATAATGACCTTTAAATATAACTGTATGAGCATACCGTTTAACCGGTTCATTTTTTGCTACTCCTATCGGATGCCTTAAAACTATCTTATCATTTTTTATATTTACTTCTGCTGTAGCATATCCAATAGGAACAATATCATGACGATATTTTTGTAAAACTAATGCTAAATCTTTGCCACCTTTAAGTAAAGAATCAAAATCATGATTTCCTAATACAGCATAATTTAATATATTTTTATCAAACGGATATTTTTTGATAGCATATTCAATTTGATCAAATATATTGTCGTGCAATTTATCACCATGCCCAAACATTCCATCAATAATATCTCCTGCATTAAAAATAGTATGAATATTATTTTTGACACAATAATCGTATATTCTATTTAACAAATCTAATCTTTCATCAATACTGCCTATATGTAAATCAGAAATAACTATTGCTTCAAATTTTTGTTCTTCTGGAGAAGTTATTATATCCACAGAATTTAATGGTTGTAGTGGTACATCATTATATAAAGAATAACCTATATCACCACTATAATAATATTTCTTTTTTACATTAAATCCCATCGTCTTTAATCTAAATAGTCTTTTAAATAATTGCTTGTTGCTTATATTTAATTCTTGTGCTATTTCATTAGCAGTTTTTTCTTGTTTTAATAATTCTATTAATTTTAATGTTGACTCATTCATTTTATACCCCCAAATAAAAGTATATTTATTATATCAATTAACAAAATTTTGTCAACAAAAAATAGACTATATATAATAGCCTACTTATCAATTATTTAATTTCAATCATTTTTTTATTTACTGTTTTTTCTTGCTTTGGAACAGTAACTTTTAACATACCATTAGTAAATTCAGCTTCAATTTTATCAGTATCTATGTCTCCAATATAAAATGATCTTTGATATTTACCATATGTTCTTTCATGACAAATATATTTTTTCTCTTTGTCCTCTTCATCAGTTTCATTATTTTTTTCAGCGGTTACAATTAAATAACCATCCTTAGTTTCAATAGAAATATCTTTTTTATCAAATCCAGGAATGTCCATTTCAATATGATAATCGCCACCTTTTTCATAGATATCACATTTCATATTTGAATAACTCTTATCTGTTAAGAAATTATCAAATATATCATCTAAACTAAAATTTCTTGGCATTAAATCCATATATAATCACTTTCCTTTCACAATTATAATTATA
>CALVXP010000032.1 GCA_944371525.1 uncultured Bacilli bacterium
TTACTACTTTGCCATGTATACCATGCTAGTGTTCCTCCGGATATTGCTGCTATTACACATAATATTCCAAATATTATGTAAAACTTTTTTCTATGTTCTTCTGGTATTACATTAAACATATATGCTCACCTCTATGATAAAATAATATCACATTATTATTTTTTTATCAATAAATCATTTCTATTTATAATACTTATAGTAAAAGTATAAAAATTAGTATTACAAAAGATACTAAGTAAGAAATTTATTAAAAATTTGAACAAGATATAAAACATATTATTATTAATAATTTATTAAATAAAATACTTTTGGATTTACCAAAAGTATTTTATTATTTATATTATTTAGATACTGGAAGTACACTTATACTTCTTGCTACTTCTAATAATTCATCTGTTGATAATTTATCACTAACTACAAAATATTCTATTCCATTACTAAACCAATTAACAGAGTTATCATTAACTACCCCAACAGTATCAGATAAATGAGTAAGCTCCCCAAAAGTTGGTATTATAACATGTTCTTCTTCATATGATACAGTTTCTTCAATTAAAGTAAACGGACTATCACCACTAAAATTTAATATAAGTCTTTGACCATCATCAGTATTTATTGTTTCTTGACTAGTTAAATAAGTATTAGTAGGCAAATACATTGGATATATTATATCATCAATAG
Source organism: uncultured Bacilli bacterium (assembly GCA_944371525.1). Classification (GTDB taxonomy): domain Bacteria; phylum Bacillota_I; class Bacilli_A; order RF39; family UBA660; genus CALVVX01. The sequence goes on from CALVXP010000032.1 coordinate 682, forward strand.
TAGCAGTGTTTTCAGTTTTTTCACTATTATTAGTATTTGTATTATTATTATTTGTGTTTGTATTTGTATTTTTTTCTTCCGTAGAATTTATATTATCATTTGTATTAGTATTTTCGTTAGTATTTGTATTATTGTTTTCTTCTCTAGTATCCTCTTTAATTAATTCATTTAATTTAAAATAATTATCATCAAACTCAGATTTTAAATCTATTTTATTAAACACCATTTTTATTTGCATATTATCACTATCATCTAATACTGTTACTTCTTTCACTTCATAATTTTTATCTAACATAATTTTTTGTTTAACTAATTTCTTATTATTAGGATAATTAACTATAGAAGTAAGTGTATAGCCATCTTTAGTTTCCTCAACTGTTTTATTTTCATCATTATTTAAATCTTCCACTAATGACCCTAATAAATATACTTGGGAATTGTTATGTGGCCAATCACTTTGAAATTTAAAGCTTTTATTTAAAGATGGTGTTACAACATAAACTCCATCACTATTTCTAAGTATCACTTGTTTATGATTATTAGAAATATTAGTAAGTTCTACTTTATAATTATTATCTTTTTGATAAGATACTTTAACATCATAAGTATAAGTATCTTCATTATTAATTATATCCATAGAACCTTCAACATAATAACTACTTGCATTTTCTATTTTTTTAGAAAATTCTTCACTTGCATCTTTCTTTCTAATACTACATCCTGTTATTAATAAAGAACCTAATATTAGAAATAAAAATATTTTTTTCATAATTCACCTCTCGTCTTTCAATTAAATTATACTCATATAAAATAGAGTTATGATGAATTATGTATATTTTTTATTGATTATAAACAATTAAATTATGTTGACTTCTTGTACATGATACATAGAATAAATATTTTTCATCTTTAGTATATTTATCATCTCTACTCGTATATACAATTACTGAATCAAATTCTAATCCTTTTGCTATATATGAAGGTACTATTACTAATTTTCTAGAAAATTTATCACTACTATTATCTATTTTTACAATATCTATTTTATCTTTTAAATAATCATATATTTTATCACATTCTATATTGTCTTTAGTTATTATAGCAACTGATTTAGATATATTAATTAAATTATTTAAATCATTTAATATATCATTATATTCTTCACTATTTCTTATAATTACATCCCTTGCATTATTATTTCTAATAGCACTTACATGTTCAAGACTTAAAATATTATTTGTATATTCAATTATTTTACTAGTAGATCTATATGTTTTATTTAATTCTAAATATTTACTACTATCAAATATATCTTTTAATACTTCTAAAGAGTCATATTTATAATAAGGATTTATTGTTTGGTTAATATCCCCTAAAATTGTATAATTAGCAGTCTTAAAAGTATTCTTTATAATTAAATACTGTAGTTTTGTATAATCTTGAGCTTCATCTATTACGACTTGTTTAATATAGTGATTAGTATCAAATCCTTCAAGAACACTTTTTATATATAAAAACAAGCAAGCATCTTCATAATTTATACTTTTTCCATTATCTATATAACTATGATATTTACTATAATTAGATACATAAAAATCTTTATATATCTTTTTATAATCTTTAGATATATTTATTATTTTATATAATTGTTTTTCAATACTTTTACTTTTAGTAGTTCTTCCTTCATAATTCATTTCACTAATCTTAATAGCTATTTGTTTTATTCTTTCAAATATTGGAAATCTTGAATATCTATTTTTTAACATATTATTAAGTTCTTCTTTTGTATAAAATACATATCTATCAAATATTAAATTATCTGTAAATGTTATATTGTTAATTAAATCATTTAAATATTTATTAATATCTTCTATAATTTCATCTGATTGTTTATATTTAATTACATCTTTATCTATAACATTACCTTTATAATATCTTTCAATAAATGATGTAAAGTCTTCAATAATTTTATATTCTTTTATTTTATCTTTTAAAAAACTTGTAAAAGTAATTGAATAAGTATTATCTTCTCCTAGTTCTGGTAAGACATTGGATATATATTCTGTAAATATATTATTGGGAGAAAATATAAGAATATTTTTAGAGTTTAAATTAGTAATACGATATAATAAGAAGGCTATTCTATGAAGTGCTACTGAAGTTTTACCACTTCCGGCAATACCTTGGACAATTAAATTCTTATCATCAGTATTTCTAATAATTGCATTTTGTTCTTTTTGAATAGTATTAACAATATTTTTCATTTTATCTGATGATTCAGTAGCAAGTACTTGTTGTAATAATTCATCTGATATATTAATACTATTATCAAAAATATTTAATAACTTACCATCTTCAATTATATATTGTCTTTTCCTAGAAAGATTTCCTTCAATAATTCCATCTGGTGCTAAATATTTAGCTTCTCCTACTTCATAATCATAATATAAATTACATATAGGACTTCTCCAGTCATGAACTAAATAATTTAAATTATCTTCAACATGAGTAATTCCCATATAAATTAATTCATCATTAAATATAATTGATGCGAAATATGGTTTATTTTGGGAACGATATAGTTTTTGTAAATACTGACCCTTATTCATCATTATTCTTACTTGCAAATCATTTTCAACCATCATATTCTTCATTTCTCCGGGATCCATACTTGCTTTAGAATCCCACATAAATTTTTTAAATTCTAAAATTTTTTCATCATCATCATATAGTTCTTGTCCTAATTCTGATATTTTCTTTCTAATTAAATTAACTGTGTCATCAAGATATTTTCTTTCTTTTTGCATTTCACTTTCACTTATTTTCATAAATCCTCCTTTTCTACAACACAAAAAACTACAATATTTCATGTAGTAAAAACTGTATGTATTATATCTTAACTTTGCAAATGTCTTTTTAATTATATATTAAAAATTAATTATAAGTCAACATTTTTTATTAAATATGTATATTATTACATTTTTTGGAAACTATATAATTAGAAAAAGGAGGAAATTTATGAATATGTTACTTAAAACTACATTAGTTCTTTGTATAATTGGTGGTATCAATTGGGGACTAGTAGGAATATTTGATTTTAATTTAGTAGAATATTTATTTGGAGCAGGTAGTCTTCTTACTAGAATAGTATATATATTAGTAGCAGTCTCAGCATTAGTAGATTTATATATTCTAACTAAAGACTTAGATAGATAAAAGAGTAATTCATTAAAATGAACTACTCTTTTATTTCTACATAGTCACCAGAATCCAAATATATTATGCCTAATTTTCCTTCTAATTGGTCCTTTATGCTATTATATTTATTTAATTTAGTTATTTTAGTTAAAGTAATATAAACATAGTTACCATCATTCATAGTAAGTAAAAATCTTTCGTTATCTACTTCATTTGGTACATATTCTATTTCCGATATTTTAGTTAATATACCCTCATCTACCTTTGAAAAATAATTTATAAAATCATCATAAATAATATTTACATCATTTAGTAATACTGGTAATATTAAATTATATGTATTTTCTACTTTGTTACCACTTTCTAGTATTATTTCATTATTATATAAACATAATGCTCTGTATTCTTCAATTTCTATATATACTTTACTACCTATTTTTTTAGTAACAGATACTTCTTTTATATAATTATTTTTCAATATATTATTTTCTATTTCTTTACTTGTAGTAAGTAAAAATGATGGATAGTCATCTAATTTAGCAGAACTTATTATATCTTTATCAGGTACTATATTATTATTTATTATATATATATTTTTAATTTTTATATGTAATATATAATTAATACCCAAATATAATAATATTAATAATAACAACAGTATTAAAATATTCTTTATCTTTAATTTTCTTTTCTTTACTTTAACCCTTATTTTCTTTTTATTAGGCATAACATCACCCTAACTATATTATTTCTTGTTCTAAAATTAATTCAACCTTGTATTTTTCATATACTTTTTCTTTAATTAAATTAATTAATTTAATAATATCTTCCCCTTTTGCTCCACCTTTATTAATTATAAAATTAGCATGTTTCTCAGACACTTCTGCTCCATTTATATTAGTTCCTTTTAAGTCACATTTTTCAATTAGTTCTCCAGCATATAATCCTTCTGGATTTCTAAATACACTTCCGGCACTTGGATACTCTAATGGTTGTGTTTCTATTCTTTTTGTTTGTCTTTTAGACATTAATTCATATATTTCTTCGGAATTTCCTTTTTCTAATTTTAAAGTCACTTCTAAACATATGTAATCTCTATGATGTTTTAAGAATGAATCACGATATTTAAATTCTAATTCTTTGTTAGTCATAGTTATTACTTCTAATTTATCATTAAGCACCTTAGCACTTACCAAAACATCTCCGATAGAACTATTATATGCTCCCGCATTCATAGCAACAGAGCTTCCCATATGACCAGGAAGAGCACACATAAATTCAAGACCACTAAGTCCTAATTTAGCACAGTCTAGTGATAACTTTATTAAAGATACTCCTGGTTCTACAATAACAGTAGTACCTTCAACTCTATAATTATTTAACTTATCTAATTTTATAAATATTAAATCATAATATTCCTTAGATAATATTACATTAGAACCATTTCCTAAAAATTTATAATTAATATTATTCTCTTTTAAATATTTAATTATCTTTACTAATTCATCTATATTACTTGGAAATACCATTCCTAATGCTTTTGAATCTATATGATATGTATTATAATCTCTAAGATTAACATTACTTATAAATTCAATATTATTCTCTTTAAAAAAATCTTTTATCATCTAATATCAAATCCTTTAACAGTTCATAAATTTTACCTGAACTATTTTTTACTCCTAATTTACTTACATTATTTTTAAGTGCTTCATAATTTTTTTCATTATTTAAAATTCTATCTATTTGTTTAAATAAAACTTCTTTTGTTAAATCTTTTTCTTCAATTATTAATGCTGCTTTTCTATTTACTAAGTCCATTGCATTTTTATATTGATGATTATTTGTTACATATGGACTAGGTATAAATATTGTAGGAATACCTACCGCAGTTATTTCACTAATAGTAGACGCTCCTGACCTTGAAACCATTACATCTACTGACTTCATGAGACCTGGTAAATTATCAATATATGGTACTAATTTTACATTACTTGGTAATATTTGTTTTTTATTTTGTTCAAGATAGTTTTTACCTACTACAAAAAGTACTTGATAATCTTTATTTCGAAAACTATCAATAAAACTCATTATTTTTTCATTAATAGATTTACTTCCTAAAGATCCCATAACTATTAATACTGTTTTTTTATCTTTAGATAATCCATAATCTTCAATATTTACTTTTTTAGCATTAATGGCTTTATCACTACAAGGATTACCAGTTAAATAAACTTTTTCTTTAGGAAAACTATTCTTGGCAGACTCAAAACATACTCCTATTTTATCAGCATATCTACTTAAATATTTATTAGCAAGACCTACTACAGAATTTTGTTCATGAATAAATGTTTTCTTTTTCAATTTTTTTGCAGCCCAAATAACTGGTCCTGTCACATAACCACCAGTTCCTATTACTACATCAGGTTTAAATTTTTCAATAATCTTTAAACATTCTTTTCTTGCTTTTAAATAACTTGTAATTGTTTTAATATTATCAAGTGTTAATTTTCTTTTAAATCCACTTACTTCTATTCCTTTATATTTAATTCCATAAGTTGGTACAATATCTTTTTCCATTCTATTTTTTGTACCTATATATAAAAACTCACTATCGGGTTCTTCTTCTTTTATTTTATTTATTATGGCTAAAGCAGGATATATGTGTCCTCCAGTTCCTCCAGCACTAACTATTACTCTCACTTTTTCACCTCTTTTTGTCTATATATAATTATAACAAATAATTCTTCTTTTGTAATTATATTCTAACAAAAAAGCACGACTTTTTACACCATATTTCTTTTAATTAGGTATTCTACTATATTTTATACTAGTATTTGTAATATGTGAAAAAAAGAAACAGATAACTATTTCTTTTCGTTTAACATTTCACTTAATACAACACCCGCATTAGCAATATTTTGAAGTTCTGATGGAATAATAATTTTTGTTGATTGACCATTTGCAACTTTCTCTAATGCTTCAAAACTTTTAATCGCAAGCACTGATTTATCAGCTTTAGCATCTTTTAATAATTTAATTCCTTCTGCTTCTGCTTGTTTAATCTTAAGTAAAGCTTCTGCTTCACCTTCAGCAATTTTTATTTGTGCTTCTTTTTTAGCTTCTGCTCTTAAAATAGCACTTTCTTTTTCACCTTCGGCAATTAAGATAGAAGATTTCTTTTCACCTTCTGCTTGAAGAATCTTTTCCCTTCTTTCACGTTCTGCACGCATTTGTTTCTCCATTGCTTCTTGAATATCTCTTGGAGGTATAATATTTTTAACTTCTACTCTATTTATTTTGATTCCCCATGGATCTGTTGCCTCATCTAAGATAGAACGCATTTTCGAATTAATAATATCTCTTGAAGTTAATGTTTGATCTAGTTCTAACTCTCCGATTAAATTTCTAAGCGTTGTTGCAGTTAAATTTTCAATTGCACTAACAGGATTTTCTACCCCATAAGTATATAATTTTGCATCTGTAATTTGATAATACACTACTGTATCTATTTGCATAGTAACATTATCTTTTGTAATTACAGGTTGTGGTGCAAAATCTTTAACTATTTCTTTTAAACTAACTTTATTAGCAATTCGATCTATATATGGTAGTTTAAAATGTAGACCATTACTCCATGTTTGGTGATAAGAACCAATTCTTTCTATTACATAGCTTTTCGCTTGTGGCACAATCGTTATACAAGGTATTGCAAAAACAGCCACTAAAATAAGTAAAATTATTAAAATATCCATACTATTCTTCCCACTCCTCTACTTTTAATTTTACACTATTTATTGAAAGTACTTTAACAGTACTACCAACCTTTATTTCTCTATCACTATAAGCTGACCATAATTTACCATCAACTTTTACTTCTCCAATCCCATTTTTTTCAATTGTTTCTGTTACTTTTCCTTTCATACCAATAATTCTATCAACATTAGTCTTTTCATTATGTTTAACTTTTTTTATAAAAGGTTTAGTTAATATCATAAATAATATTCCTAATATTACAAAGCTTGAAAATTGAATAAAGACATTATCTATAATAAAAGATAATAACATTGTTATTATGCCACTTATTATAAACCATATCGTCACTAGGTCAACAGTCATTGCTTCAATAAATCCTAAAATAATTACTATAATTAACCACATATAAAACATATATACATCACCTACTAAAATTATACTAAAGTTAAATAAAATATACAACTAAATTATAATAAAATTAATATTTAAATACAATTTATAATAAAAATACAAACAATTGTATTTAAAAATGCAAAAATATAAACTTTTTTTATAAAAAATAAGTAAAACGAGATTTTTTTTATCAATAATTATTATAGAGGGGTAAAACTTTGAGAAAGGAGGTAAATAATTGGTTGATGAGCAATTTAAAATAATGAAATTATGTTATGATGTAGCATTTAAATCAATATTTATAAATTGTACAAGCGTATTATATCAAATGATTAGTGATATTACTGGTATAAGTATAAATGAATTAAATAATGATGCACTTATATTCAATAGTGAATTAGAAATAAAACATGTAAAAAGTAAAAGAATGCTTAGCGATTTAATAATACTCTGTAATAATAAAATTATAAATATTGAAATAAATAAAAATTATCAATCATGGACATATAATCGAAATATTAGTTATTTATGTAATATATATTCTTCGTTATTAAGAAAAACTAATAGTTATAAGAAATTTACTCGTTATGAATTATATCAAATAAACTTTAACATAGGTAAAAACACCCCTTGTACTTATAGTAAAGATATGATCATTGATACAAAAACGAGCAAAATAGCAACAAATTTTTTAAGAATATATAATATAAATATTGATAAATGTTATAAAGTTTTATACAATGAAGAAAAGAAAAAGAAACTATCTAAAATAGTAGCATGGGGCGCATTATTTAATGCAAGTACTATTTATGAAGTAAAAGAAATAATTAGGAAAGACTCTTATAATAAAAACTAGATAAGTAAAGCTATACAAAATTTGATACAATTAATCTAGGAGGATGATGT
>CALVXP010000033.1 GCA_944371525.1 uncultured Bacilli bacterium
TTTAAGCGGGTGTGGCGGAATTGGCAGACGCACTAGACTTAGGATCTAGCGGTTTATCCGTGGGGGTTCAAGTCCCTTCACCCGCACCAAATTAATAAATTACCATATCTCTAAGACATGGTTTTTATTTTTCTTAAATACAAAAACTAACTATTTTAGTTAGTTTTTCTTCTTTTTATTAACTTTTTTTCTTTTAAATATGTTGGATTTAATTCTTGTAATATTAAATTTGCTTCTTTAGTTGTAATGTATTTTCTAGTAGTAATTATACTTCTTGCTTCAATCACTGTTTCTTTGCCTTCATAACGATCATTAGAATATTTAGTATTAGTAAAAACATCTACATAATCAAAAGAACCATATTTTTTAGCTAAAATAAATCTAGGAGTATTAGCCAACCAATATTGTCCTAAATCAAAATTTATATAATCATATTTTTTACCAGATCTAATTTTAATAAATATAAATTTTTTGTACTTATTAAACCAAACATTTAAATATCCTCCTTTTTGTTTTAATTTTTTGCTATTCAAAGCAATCTTCTTTATTTAAATATAATTCCCATTATTTTTTTAAAACTTTCTTTACTGAAATATTATTTAATTTTTTTTCATATTCTATAATTTTTCCTTTATTAATACTTATACATTTATCTCTAATATTTTTTAAAATATCAATAAGTTGTATTTTGGTATCAATAACATCATCTTTTACTTTCATTATAGGAGATATCATAGTTAAATTATTTAATATTTCTCCATCTACTTCTAATTTATCTTTTGCTTTAAATAAACTATGATTGAATGATACTATTTTATTAGCCTTACATTTTATTGTATGAGCAATAATCTTTACATTAATTAAACTTATCTTTTTTAATGATGTTAAAAAAACTTTTATTTTTTCATTAGGACTATCAATTATGCAGTTTTCAATAATTAAATTTTCATCTGCACTAAAACTAATTTGTGAACTACATCCAGCATATTTTAATGTATTATTTATATCCATATTCTTTAATGTTAAGTTTCTAGCATGTAAAGTTAAATCATAATATGATGATTCAATAAAGCAACTATCAACAACACATTTACCTACTGTCTTCACACTGAGTCCATAATTAAATTTACAATTTTTAATAATTATCTCACTATTACTTCCATAGCCAAATATTGTAACATAGCTATTATTAAATTTTAAATTTTCAAATATATAATATATTTTTTTATATAATTTATAAGATTTTGCTAATTCTTTGTCACTTTCTTTTATTCCTTGGCAATAAATATATTGAATAAATTTATTACTTTTAATTTTTCTTTTATTAACATAACATACTAAATATTCATCTTCTTCTTCGACTTTGCCTAAATTACCTGTAATATAATTTTTTACATAATGTCTTAATACATTAAAAATGACTAATTTAATTTTCTTTATCATTATAATACCTCCATTAGTGGTAATTATTATAACACATAAATTGTAAAAGAAAAACATATAATAAAAACGACTTTATAAGCCGATATTAAACTTTTTTGGTTGCCCCAGTTAGATTCGAACTAACGAAATGTCGGAGTCAGAGTCCGATGCCTTACCGCTTGGCTATGGGGCAATAAAAAATTACATACTTCATCATGTATGTAACTAAACTTCAAAATGAAGTAATATCAATATGGTAGCGCCGGGGGGATTTGAACCCTCGACCCTTCGGGTATGAACCGAATGCTCTAGCCAACTGAGCTACAGCGCCATAAATAAATGCATATTTAATATATCATAATTATTAAAATTTGACAATACTCTTTTTGAATTTTTTAATTTTTTTATAATAAAATATATATTATATAGACAAAAGAAATAAAATATATTAAAATGTATTTAGGTGATAAAATGACAAATATAATAAATTTTGATAGTTATAGGGAAAGAAAAGATCCTGATTATGCGCTTGATTTTGTTAGTAAAAGAAATTTAAAAATTGATAGAATTGCTTCAAAAAAATATAAGAAAGCATTAAATCTTAACGATATAAAATACATTGCATTAAGTACATTATTAGTAATTGGAGAAGTAATATGTACAATAGGAATAGCAAATGCTATAAAAACAAACACATGGGATGAATACCATATATTTAGTCAAGCTTCTACTTTAGGATTTTTAATCCTACCTGGGGTATTTTTCGTTCATAAAAAAGAGATTCTTGATGCTTTTACAAATTTATGTTATAAATTTAAACAACATAAAAAACAAATTTCAAAAGAAGAATTAGAAATTTTTAAAGAAGAACTTGAATATATTGTTGAAAGACAAAAACTTGAAAATTTAGGATTTACAATGTTTGACGATAATCATAGAAGAAGATAATTCTTCTTTTTTTTATGAAAAAAACTAGTATCTCTACTAGTAATAATCTATGGTGACCTGTACGGGATTTGAACCCGTGAATAATACCTTGAGAGGGTACCGTGTTAACCATTTCACCAACAGGCCATAAGTAAAATAATATATTATTATTTTACCATATTTATTTAAATTTAACAATTACTTTCTTACAAGTTTTTTTACAGATGTTTGTTCTCTTTCCTCTAATATTTGCTTAAACATTGGGAATAAACTTGATTTTTGTACTGGTATTTTACTTAATAATTGATTACTTTTTTGCCCAAGTATACTATATCTTCTTTCCCTTTATATTCTTCTATTCTACTAACTAATCTTTCGTATTCTCCCATAAGTACCTTCCCTAAAATTTATTAAATCTATTTATTATTCTATCTTTTCCAAGTAACTTCATAATTGCATATAAGTCAGGAGTTACTCTACTTGTTGTAAGTACTACTCTAACAACTGTGGCAATATCTGCTACATTACCTTTATAATTATCAGGATTTTCTTTATATGCTTTCATATCAGATGCATATCCTAGAGTATCTGCTACTTCTTTTATCTTATTAAACCAAGTATCTTTATCATCATTTTCATCATATAGTTTTATATACTCATTAAGTATATTTTTTATTTCTTCTGAATTATTTATTTTATCGAAATCATATTCTAAATTATCATTAAACAATTCATCATACATATACCATACTTGTGATTTAATACTGCTATATGCTTCATAATCTTTTCTTGGTTTCTTTTGTTCTCTTTCAATATTAAAAATATTAATTGAATAATCTTTATACTTAGTAAGTAAATCATAAAACTCTTTGTCAAATTCATTAGCCCATTTCAAAGTATTTTCATATACTTCTTTGGCAGTTAATCTACTAATATAGTTTCTAGATATATTTAGTAGTTTTTCTATATCAAATAAAGAACCACTTTTACTCATTTTCTTAAAATCAAATTTAAATTCATCAATACTTTTTCCAGGATTACTATCCATCCATCCTTCAAAGTTAGAGTTTGCTATTGTCATTAAATATAATTTAACAGCTTCGACAGGTATACCTTTTTCATGATAATAACTAACTGCAGCTTCTGGATCTTTTCTTTTAGATAGTTTTCTTCTTACTCCTTCTTCATCTACTTTCATAACAAGTCCTAAATGACAATATTTAGGTACTTTAAAACCAAATTTTTTAAATAATTCGATATGAAGTGGTGTTGAAGGTAACCATTCTTCTCCTCTTGTTACATGAGTAGTTCTCATTAAATGATCATCTACTACATGAGCAAAATGATATACTGGTACACCATCACTTTTAATAAGTATGTGATCAATATCATTTTCAGGGTATTCTATATTTCCTCTTACTAAGTCATTAATAACTACTTTATTATTAAAGTCACCAGTTGATTTTAACCTAAGAACAAACTTTTCACCATTCTTAATTCTTTCTGCTCTCTCTTCATTACTTAAAAAACGACATTTTGCATATTTACCATAATATCCAATTCTATCTTTTTTACTTTCTTGAACCTTTCTTATTTCGTTTATATCTTCTTCACTACAAAAACAAGGATAAGCATAATCATTTTCTACTAACCATTTAGCAAAGGTATTATAAATATCTATTCTTTTACTTTGAACATAAGGGCCATAATTACCTACTTCATCATTATCAGATATAGCTCCTTCATCAATCTCAATATTAAAAGATTTCAAATCTTTTACAATTCCATCTATACTTTCTACTGTTCTTTTGCCATCTGTATCTTCTATTCTTAAATAAAAAATCCCATTTGTATCTTTCGCAGCCTTATTTGTAACAAATACAGTAAGTAAACTACCCATATGAACAAATCCCGTAGGAGATGGTGCAAATCTAGATACTACTGCTTTATCATCTATATTTCTTTCTGGATATATTGTTTCATAATCACTAATTGTTTTAGTAACACTCGGATACATTATATTAGCAAGTTCCTTATTAGTCATAATATCATTCCTTCCATGTAGATTTATTATAACATTTACATACTTATTTATCAATAAAAAAAGATAGATTATTTAGTTTCATAAACACTAACTTGTTTTCTATCTTTTCCTAAATGCTCATATTTTACATATCCAGATATAGTAGCAAATAAAGTATCATCTGTTCCTCTTCTTACATTCTTACCTGGATGAATTTTAGTTCCTCTTTGACGATAAATAATACTTCCTGCATTAATAAATTCACCATCAGCAGCTTTTGCTCCTAGTCTTCTACCAGCAGAATCTCTTCCATTACTTGTAGATGATTGACCTTTTTTGTGAGCAAATAATTGTATATTAAATTCTAAGAACTTAATCATAGTTATTCCTCCTTATCGATTATTTTAATATTTTTAGGATAATTATTAGCAAGTATGTTTAAATTAGAAATCATATTATTTATAAGTATATCTATTATATTATCTTTAAGAATATATTCTATAATAATTTTCGAATCACTTTGTTCTACTCTTATAGTTTTATCATTTATAGATAATATATTATTAATAGTAGATATAACTAATGTACTAACAGAAGCACAAACAATATCTTTTCCATATTCATCATACATTGCATGTCCCAATATAGAGATTTTTTTTATATTATTATTATTTCTAATAATTTCTACTTTTATCATATTCCCTCTATTTTATTGTTTTAATTTCTACTTTAGTATATGGTTGACGATGACCTTGAGTTTTTCTAGTAGATCTCTTGTTTGGAGTATAAGTAAATATTTTAATTTTTTTACTTTTACCTTGTTTTACAATAACACCTTCTACTTTAGCACCTTTTACATAAGGGTTACCTACTACACCATTAGCCATAAGTACTTTATCAAAAACAACTTTGTCGTTATCATTTCCTTCTAATTTTTCAACATAGATAACATCTCCAACACCTACTAAGTATTGTTTTCCACCTGTTTCGATTACAGCTTTCATTTATATTTACCTCCTTTATTATTGTTTAATAGACTCGCCTTTAAGGTGGCATACGCTCTTATACCTTTTTAGTGCGGTTGAATAAATCAACTTGAGGTCTTCAAACATTTATAATTCTAGCATTTTTATATTTATTTGTCAACTTTTTAAGTATTAAAAAAATTAGTTTTTAATATTAACTAATTATTTTATATAAATATCATTAATATCATTAATTGGAATATATTCGTTATCTATCGTAATTAAATTATTTCTATTTTTTCCAACAATTCTTTTTTCTAATTTTCCATTATTAGTTATTATCACTACATCAGCTTTATATATGTATGTTGGAGACTTAAATATATTATATATTTTTTGTTCAACAGTATACATATCTGTTTTAGTATTTTCTTCTACTTCTATATTTCTATCTTCATACATAGTAGAAAATACTTTTTGAATATTTGAAAAATCTTTTTTTATTTTATTTTGATACATTTTAGGTAATTCTTTTGACATATTATCACTCCCTAAAACATTATATGTAAAAAATATAAATTTAATATTATTTTATATATTTTTGTGGTAGAATAATAATAGAAAAGTGGTGATAATTATTAAAAGAACATCAAAATTTACTGTTGAAAAAACAATATTAATACCTATAATATTATTTGGTATTATAAGTATAGCTACTATTTTTTGTACAAGAGATTTACTTGGAATAGAATCACATAATTTATGGATTAAACAAATATTTTGGTATACACTAGGATTTTTCATAGCATATTCCCTAATGGCTATAGGAAATAAATTCTTTTATAATAACGCATATATATTTTATGTAATTGGTGTCCTCTCTTTATTTTTTGTCTTAATATTTGGAAAAGATGTTAATAATGCTAGATGTTGGTTTGAGATACCATATGTAGGGACTATACAACCTAGTGAATTTATGAAAATATTTTTAATGATAATAGAAGCAAGACTTATTAATGAATTTAATGAAAGACATCCTAATCCTGATATTACCGATGAATTTAAATTTTTATTAAAAATATTAATTATAGTATTAATTCCTTCAATACTTACATTTATTGAACCTGATACAGGTGCTGTAATGTTATACTTTATAATTACTTTTGTAATGCTATTTATTGGGGGATTTAAAAAAAGATGGTTTGTTTCTGTAATAAGTATATTTGGAATATTCTTAATAGTATTTGTAGGAATTTATTTTATTAATCAAGATTTATTCATAAAGATATTTGGAACTAGTTTCTTTTATCGTATGGATAGAATATTAAATTGGTCTAATAGTAGTGGTATGCAACTATCTAATTCTTTAATAGCAATAGGTTCCGGAGGATTATTTGGACATGGATTTAATAATGTTCCTATATATTTTCCTGAAATGCAAAATGATTTTATATTTACTGTATATACTTCTTGCTTTGGATTAGTAGGAGCTATATTATTAATATTTTTATTAATATACTTTGATATTAATATTATTAGTACTGTTAATAAAACTACTGATATGACTGATAAATATATGATTGGAGGCATCCTTGCTGTATTATTATTTCAACAAATATATAATATATCTATGACAATAGGACTTCTACCAATTATGGGAATCACTCTTCCATTTATTAGTTATGGTGGTTCATCACTTATGTCTTATATGATATTATTAGGATTTATTTTTAATGTATCAAATGAAAGTTTAAGATTTACTAATTAATTTATTATATAAAAATTAAACCAATGTATATAAATCATACATTGGTTTTTTAATACAAAAAATTAATAACTAATAGTTAATGTATATGGATTATCTTGAGTGCCTTCTCCACCAGTAATATATACATTTTGTTTCAAATACAACGCTGGAAAAATACCATTAGAACGATCAACACGATTGTCGATATTATAACTAGTTGATCGAAAAATAGTAACAGAATAAAAGCTACCAGAAGATATAGATGTCAACACCCATTGATATATATTTTTAAATAAATAATTATTATTATAGCAATCACTATAACTTGAATTACTCCAACTATATAATTCTTTTGCTAAACAAGATTCCCTATTTGTAGTTGTTCCTCCACTTGTGGCATATCCATAATCTGATGGATACATTAGACCTATTTTACCTACCCAATATGTTTTATGGCCACTAAGCACACTGGTTCCTCTTTCATATTCATAATATGATTCTGATGTATTTTGAGTACTCGGTGGTTCTCCAATATTCCATACGGTATTACCAACTAATTCTTTTGCTTCTTCAGTAAGTCCTGTTGTGCTAAAATCACAACTTATTGTTGCACCATTACTACCACTTGGACAAGTTCCACTTGTCCTATTCCAGTATGCACCATTATTTAATACTTCCATTAGGGCACTATCTGTCCAATCATTACTTCCATATTCCGAAGTTGATGAACCTACTCCAGATGGTTTATTGTCCCATGAATAACTACCTATTGACTCATTTCTTACTATTTTTAATCTTTTTTCGGTTGGTCCTCCATAAGTAGAAGCTACATCAAAAACTCCAATTATTCGCCACAATTCATTATTGAATAATACATAATTATTAGGATCTTTCCCCATATATCTAATATTACCATCTGGATCATCATTATTCATCGTTTCTGAATTACTAGACAAAAATGATGTTATATATTTAGATGCATTTTCTCCTGGATGTCTTACTAATGATTCTTTACTTTTTGTATATAATACTGTTTCTATTTTTCCAGAAATAGTCTTA
>CALVXP010000034.1 GCA_944371525.1 uncultured Bacilli bacterium
ATGTTGCTACTCCATTATATGTTCCAGCATTTGTTCCCTTATTTCCTTCATAACTTACTGTTACTCCTTCTGGTAATTCGCCTTTAATTAATACTTCATGTTCTTTACCATCGTATGTAACTGTTAAATCATCATAAGTTATTCCGAATAAATCTTTAATTTCTTCTTCTGGTAAATCTGTTATGTCTTTTTTATTTATTGTTAATGTTGCATTCATTGATGCTATTTCATTATAATTTTCATTACCTTTAAATGTTGCTGTTGCTTCATATGTTCCGGCTTCTGTTCCTTTGTTGTTTGTATATTCTACTGTTACTCCTTCTGGTAATTCACCTTTAATTACTATTTCGTGTTCTTTTCCATCATATGTAACTGTTTTATCTTCAAAAGTTACTCCACTTAAATCATATGTTGCTTTTTCTATTATAAGGTTTGCTCTTAATGTTGTAGTTCCTGTGTAGTTTCCACTTCCTGTTAATGTTGCTACTCCATTATATGTTCCAGCATTTGTTCCCTTATTTCCTTCATAACTTACTGTTACTCCTTCTGGTAATGTTCCTGTAATTACTACTTCATGTTCTTTACCATCGTATGTAACTATTAAATCATCATAAGTTATTCCGAATAAATCTTTAATTTCTTCTTCTGGTAAATCTGTTATGTCTTTTTGTGTTACTGTTAAAGTTCCTACTATTTCACTAACTTCATAGTTTGACTCTTTAGCAGTTTCCCAAGTTATTGTATATGTATTATCACTAGATCCTACATTTGTTTGTGCCCCAGTTATATTTAAAGTTGCTTTTTCTCCATTTACTAAACCTGTTATACTTCCTTCTGCTGTTAAAGCTATTCCATCGTATACTTTTGTGGCGTCCTTAGTCAATACAGTTAATGGTGCCTTATTAATTGTAACTGTTCCTTCAATATTTTCTGGACAATTATAATTATCATCTGTACAAGTAAATGTAATCTCTACATCATAATCACCAGCATCTTTTGGATTATCAACAGGATTTCCATCTTTATCAATATAAGTAATTTCAGGTGTTACTGTTTCCGGTAATTCTTCTATTACTATTGGATCTTGTTCTTCTCCATCATATACAAGTTCATCTTCTGATGGGAATTTAACATTAATATCATAATTTGCTTTTGTAATAGTATAAATACCATTTATAAATGTAACATTATAGTTTCTATTACTATATGTACCAGTAATTGCATATGCCCCTACATTAGTACCATTTGCTTTTGTAAGTATTATATCAGGTAAAAATTCTTCTACTACTACTCCATCTGTTATTTCATATGTTAATTCTTCAAACTTTTCACCATAAACACTTGTTTTATCATCTATAGTTACTTCTAGATTCCTTTTTTCTACTACAAAATCTCTAGTGATTGTTGCAGTATTTCCATCATTATCAGTTGCTGTATATGTTACAGTATAACTACCAGCAGTATTTCCATCAATATTAGTAGTTATTACTACTTCTACTGGATTTCCATTTCTATCAGTAGCTGTTGCTGTAAATGTTGGTACATCATCATATACTAACATACTACCAAGATTATCTGCACTAATATTAATTGTAGGTGCTACTGTATTATTATATATAGTATTTACAGTAATATCTTCTGTAACATTAGTGTATCCCCTTGTCCAACCACCAAATTCATATCCAGCATATGTTGGAACTTCTGGTGCAGTTGCATCAAGTCCTGGTAATACCTCCTCCTCTTTTAATACTCTATTGCCCAAAGTATCAAAGAATGTTACTGTTAATTTATCTTCTTCATCGTCTGCTATTCCATTGTTGTTTAAATCATCTGCATATAATGCGATAACTTTCAAGTCTTCGCGAATGTCTGTAAACTTCGTTACTTTAACATCATGGTCATCATATAAATACCATCCAGCAAAAACATAGTTTTCATGTTCTGGATCTTCTGGTACTTCAGCGTCTTTACCAACTTCTACATTTGTAGAACTTATTAAAGAATCATCAAAACCATCATAAAATTCTACTAATCTTGTTACAATGCCTTCATCTCGTGATCCACCCGCAAATGTCATTAAGAAAAATAAGCATAGCAAGAAAATCACAAAAATAAAGATTCGCTTCTTATTAAACATTTTTTACCTCCCTTTTATTAACCACGGCAATATATTGGTTAATACACTTGTATTATATTATAAAAATACAAAAAATACAATTAAATACCTATATATTTCGACAAATTTAATTAATTTAGAGTAAATTTTTTTACTTTTTAATAAAAAAAGACTAAAATTACCTATTATTGGTAAAAATTAGTCTACAAGTCCTATTTTATTAACTGGCCAAATTCGCATAAGTACTGTTCCTTTTATATCTGATAAAGAAACTAATCCTAATTCTGGATCTCTACTATCAAATGAATCTGATCTATTATCTCCTAAAACTAAATACATATCTTCGGGAATAACTCCATCAGGGCAATCTTCTTTAGAACAGATATCTTCAAATAAAAAGTTGTTTGTAATAATATCTTCTCCTAAAAATGATTCTTTATATCCCTTATCATTTATATACAAAGTTCCATTCAAATAATCAATTTTTTCCCCAGGTAAACCTATTATCCTCTTTATATAAGTTTTTTCATTATTTCCTTTTAATATAACTATTTCATTCCTTTTCAAATCAAATATTTTTTGAGAAAACTTAGACACCAATACAATGTCACCTTCTGCTAAAGTAGGAGTCATTGAATTACCCGCAACTGGATGAAAAGCTACTACAAAAGTAAATATTATAACAATTACAACAAAAGCAATAATTAATCCCATAAAATCTCGAAAAAATTCTGTAATATCCCTAAAATCCATAATATCACATCCTCATTTATACTTTATAAATATAACATATTTATTTATTTTCTTCAATAATTTTATTAAATCTTTCTTTATATGAACAATGCTTACATATATCTAAATATACCTTTCGATCATTAAAACCTTTAATAATATTTTTAACTTTATCACTATCCATAATTAAATCTATGTCATCATTAAATATATTTCCTAAATTACTATTCCCAAAGGAATCTAAACAACATATAGTTATTGTTCCATCTACAAGTATACTTATTTGATTTTTTAGTCCATAACAAAATCCTTGTTCATTATAATAATTATTGTTTATGTTAGGCCATTCAAATTCTTTATCTTTATTTATATAAACATTATTTTTAATCTTTATATTTTTACCATTTATTATTTCTTTATATATAGCATTATCTATATTATATTTTTCTCTTATTTTTTCTAAATATTTTAACATTTTATTATCTAATTTATTATCTTTTAAAGTCCAAAATCTATATACTACAAATATATTTTCTAATTTATCTACAGCGTCCATTATATCTTCTATATAATTTATTTTATTATTTTCACTATGAAGTGATATATTAATTTGTCTAATATTATTATATTTTTTTAATATATTTACTTTTTCCTTTAAAAAGACCCCATTAGTAGTAATATTGACATATTTATTATATTTATTTGCTAAATGTAATATTTCGTTTAACTTATTATGAATAAGAGGCTCTCCTTTGACATGTAAATATATATAATTTGTATATTTATCTATTTTTTGCAATATAGTCTCAAATTCATCAATACTCATCTCTTTTTTTCTTCTATTATCCTTAATACAAAAACTACAATTTAAATTACAAATATTAGTTATTTCTATATATACTTTTTTAAACTTCATAATATCCCTCATGTAAAAGTATAACATAAAAAAGAAAAAAGTAGAATAATCTACTTTTATGCTCCCATTTGTTTTGCAACTTCGTCAGCAAAGTTTTCTTCTTTCTTTTCCATTCCTTCACCAACTTCGTATCTAACAAAACTAATAATTTTACTGTTTTTACTTTCAACATATTTACTTACTTTCATTTTGTTTTCTTTAATAAAGTTTTGATCTAATAAACAAACTTCTTCATAAAATTTATTTAATCTTCCATTAACAATCATTGGAAGTTTGTTAGAATCTAATCCTTCTTTTTCAGCAGCTTCTGTTAAGATTGCTCTTTCTTTTTCAACTATATCAGAAGGTACTTCTTCTTTATTTAAATATGTTGGGTTCATTGCAGCAACTTGCATTGAAATATCTTTTGCAAGTTCTTCATCATTTCCCTCAAGTACTACTAGAGAAACAATTTTACCTCCCATATGAGAATATGGTCCAAATACTTGGTCATCATTTTTAGTAATTAATTCAAATCTTCTAAATGATAATTTTTCACCAATTTTACTTACTTTTTCTACTATTAAGTTTTCAATAGTAGTTCCATTAACTTCTAATTTCATAGCTTCTTCCATATTAGTAGCATCACTATCTAATACAGTATCAGCAATTGTATTAACAAGTCCTTTAAACTCTTCATTACTAGCAACAAAGTCTGTTTCAGAATTAACTTCTACTACAACAGCTTTATTACCTTTAGTTTTAGCAACCGCTAATCCTTCAGCAGCAATTCTAGTTTGTTTCTTTGCAGCCTTAGAAATACCTTGTTCTCTAAGCCAATTAATTGCTTCTTCAATATTTCCATTAGTAGCTTCTAATGCTTTCTTGCAATCTAACATTCCAGCCCCTGTTGCTTCTCTCAAGTCTTTTACCATACTTGCACTAATCATTGTAACCATCCTCTCACTTTATTTTAAAACTTCAATTAATTCTTCTTTTTTCATTTTTGAATAGCCTTTAATTTCTTTTTTCTTAGCTAATTCACGAAGTTCAGTAACTGTTAAAATATCTAAATCAATTTTAGGTTCAGTTTTTACAACTTCTTTTGGCTCTTCTTTTGTTTTTTCTTCTTTTTTAGCTTTCTTTTCAAACTTTTGTGTTTTCTTAGTTTCGTCTTCAGAAACATAATCAATAATAGTTCCTCCATTGGCTTCTACTATCGCATTTGTAAGTGCTCCAAGCACAACTTTAATACTTCTTACTGCATCATCGTTTCCAGGTAATACATAATCAATCATATCTGGATCACAATTTGTATCAATTAATCCAAATACTGGAATACCTAATTTTCTAGCTTCTCTTATTGCATTATATTCTTTAGTAGAATCAACAATAATAACTGCTTGTGGTAACTTAGTCATTTCTCTAATACCATGTAAGTTCTTGTCTAATTTTTCATATTCTTTCTTCAATCCAACAACTTCTTTTTTAGGTAATTTTTCAAATGTACCATCAGCTTCCATTTTTTCTATTTCTTCTAGACGATTAACTCTTCTTCTAATAGTTTTAAAATTAGTAAGAGTTCCTCCTAACCAACGTTCTGTAACATAGTACATTCCTGAACGTTCTGCTTCTTCTTTACAAACATCTTGTGCTTGTTTTTTAGTTCCTACATATAATACCTTTCCACCTTCACTAGCAATTTTGTTAAGTGCAGCGTAAGCTTCTTCCATTTTTTCTACAGTTTTTTGTAAATCAATAATATATATATCATCACGAGAGTTGTAGATATACTCTTTCATTTTAGGGTTCCATCTTTTAGTTTGATGTCCAAAATGTACCCCAGCTTCTAATAAGTAGCTCATAGATACTACTGCCATAATTAATTCCTCCTTCGTTTATCCTCCGAATACTTCTTCTTTAAATATCACCCTATTGGCACTAGATATTTAAATCCATATTCGTGTGTATTTTTTGAAAAGCCATAAATATATTACCATAAAATTTAACTTTTCACAATAATTTTATGTATTTTTAATTATTAATTATACTAAAATCTATCTTTTTCTTATAAGACACATTTTTTTATTGTTTGCTATATCATATTCTAAGATATATTTATCACTACTTGCTTTATTCATTAATTCAACTAATTTTTTATACCTTTCAGTTGTAATTTTTAGCAACTCGTCATAGTAATCCATACAAAATCCAAAATAAGTATCACATGGCAAATTAATAGCATTTATTATACAAGACGAAAATCCATTTGCTATAATAGCATCAAAATTATTTACAATTGGGTGATTATAACCATGTGGCCTATATAATCTTTTCACTGGTGCATATAAAAATCTATTATCATTATCTAAAGTTTTAGGAACAACTATTCCATTTTCATCAAGATATCCATATGCCCCATTTATACCTAATTTGTCAATTTTATCATATTCTACCTTTCTTGATAATAAATATTGTCTATTTTTATCTAAGAATTGTGAAATTGATCCTTCAGCAGATTGAAATAATTCTAATATGCTAGCATAATTGTCTTGATTAAATCCAAATGTTTCAATATATAACAAAAATAATGCAGAATTAATATTTGATTTATTTATTTGATAGTCATATATTTTTATTTTTCCCATTTCTTTCACCCCTTTAAGAATTGCTCTATATAATATCATTATAAATTGTTATTGTCAATTTTATTTCAACATGTTAATTTAAATTTGAAGTGCAACACTTAACTATTGAAAAAGACATATGAATAATCTATAATATCTTTTGCTCAAAAAGAAAGGAAAATTCATATGTCTAAAAATAATAATACACTAAATCAAAAAGAAAAGCAATACCGTCATCTAACAAAAAATGATCGTATTAAAATTGAATCATTGATTAATCAAAAGGATAAAAATGGGAAAAGACTATTTAATAATACTTACATTGCCAATTATTTAGGAGTTCATAAATCAACTATTTCAAGAGAACTTAAAAATCGAAAAAAAGAAAAAATGTATATTAGAACTGGTAAAACTAAAACTATGCCATATACAGCTCAATATGCTCAAGAAAATGCTGATTTTAAAAGAGGATTATCTAAAGGTGAATATAAATTAAGAAGAAATAAAAAACTTGCCAAATTTATAGAGGATAAAATCAAAATTGATAAATGGGCTCCTGATGCAATTGTTGGTTATATGAAAGCACACAATTATTTTGAACTAGATGGTTTTGAATCAATTACTACACCAACAATTTATAATGCTATTCGTTATGGTATTATTAATGTAAAATTAGAAGATACTAGAAGAATGAAATATAAAGCTGAGTATGAATATCATAATAAATCTGATTTACCTAAATCAAAAGCAGAATATAGTATTAATAATAGGCCTGAAGAAATCGATAAACGCCTTTATTTTGGTCATTTTGAGCTTGATACTGTTATTGGTACTAGTAAAGGAAATCATGAATGTCTAATGACTTTAACTGAAAGAAAAACTCGTTTTGAAATTATTTTTAAACTTAAAGGAAAAACTGCTGAAGAAGTTGTTAATAAATTTAATAAAATGAAAGAATTTATGAAAATTCATTATAATAAAATATTTAAATCAATTACAACTGATAATGGTACTGAATTTTCAGATTTTTTAAATATTATTAAAGATACAAAAACAAAGATATATTTTTGTCATCCATATTGTTCTGGTGAAAAAGGAACAAATGAAAAACACAATAGTATAATTAGATATTTTATTCCAAAAGGTACTCTAATAGAAAAATATTCATATAAGGATATTAATAAAATAACTGAATGGATGAATAATTATCCAAGAAAAATATTAAATTATAAAACTCCTCTTGAAGCACTTCAAGAAGAGTTTAATGATAAATCAATATTAAATAAAATTTATAAATTACAAGAAAAGATAAATTGTCTATAGATATTTATTCCAATTTCCTTTTGACATAATAATTTTATTTGTTTAAATATATATGTCGTTTTAATTACTAATTTTTCAAAAAATGAAAAATCAGTAATTAAACTCCAACAAGGTAACAAATAAAATTATAAAGTCAAAAGTTTTCTCGGCATAAAACATCATATAGACAATATATAGTTTATTCATAAAAAGTTGCACTTGACTTTTTAATTAAA
>CALVXP010000035.1 GCA_944371525.1 uncultured Bacilli bacterium
GAGGAATATAAATTCTTGTGAAGTAGAAAAAACTTACCGTGAGGTAAGTTAGTCAAAATTTATTTTGACTTTTGTTCCTTTACACATAATAAAAAAAAGATTTATAAAATTTTGGTAACATGATATAATTATAATAGAAGGTAGGGAAAATATGAGTAAGTATGATGAAAAAAGAGCAATTAATGATATTAGATTATTGGCGCTTGATATGATAAACGAAGCAGGAAGTGGCCATCCAGGAATAGCATTAGGGGCTGCTCCCATATTATATACTTTATTTAAAAATCATCTTAACTTTGATTTAGAAAGAAAAGATTGGATAAATAGAGATCGTTTTGTATTATCAGCAGGTCATGGTTCAGCTTTATTATATGCCACATTATTTTATTTAACAGATGATTATAACATGGTTGATTTAAGAAATTTTAGAAAACTAGATTCAATGACTCCGGGGCATCCAGAGTATGATATTAATCATAGAATAGAGACAACTACCGGACCTTTAGGTCAAGGATTTACTAATGCTGTTGGTATGGCTATGGCTTCTAAATATTTAGGTTCTATTTACAATGATAAAAATACTACATTATTTGATAATTATGTATATGTATTATGTGGTGATGGTGACTTGATGGAAGGTATTTCTTATGAAGCAGCATCACTTGCAGGCAATCTTGAACTTAATAATTTAATTGTATTATATGATTCAAATAATGTATCACTTGATGGAAATATTTCTAAAACTTTTACTGATGATATTGGTCAAAGATTTTTATCACAAGGATGGAATGTTTTATCTGTAAAAGATGGAGAGAAAATAAAAGATATTGATAAAGCTATAAATACTGCTAAAAAAAGTGATTCTCCAACATTGATTATTATAAATACTACTATTGGTAAATATTCTAAATATGAGAACACTAATAAGATTCATGGGAAATT
This sequence comes from uncultured Bacilli bacterium, assembly GCA_944371525.1. Taxonomy (GTDB): domain Bacteria; phylum Bacillota_I; class Bacilli_A; order RF39; family UBA660; genus CALVVX01. Next base: position 943 of record CALVXP010000035.1, read on the forward strand.
AGAAAAAGAAGATTTAGATGCTATTAGAGAAAAATTAGGATGGCAAGGAGACTTTATGTACGATAAAGATAATATGCTTATGTGTAGAGCCCTTGTTAAAAATAGAGTAGCATCACTATATGCTAGTTGGTATAGTGAATATGAAACATTTGCAAATAATAATGAGGACGAAGAAGTAGAAAAGTTAAATGCAATTATTAATAATGAAAAAATAGCATTACAATTAGATAAAGTTATAGATACTTCTAAATTATTTGTAGATAAATCTTTAAGGGATATTAATTATCAAATTATGAATGTAATAGCAGCTTTTGTTCCTAATTTTATTGGGGGTAGTGCAGATTTAGTAAATTCTACTAAAACATATTTAAAAAATAAAGAAGACTTTAGTAGTGATAATTATAGTGGTAAAAATATATTTTACGGAGTTAGAGAACATGCAATGGGAGCCATTTCTAATGGACTGGCACTTTATAATCTAAGACCATTTGCTAGTACTTTCTTAGTATTTAGCGATTATTTAAAACCATCAATTAGACTTAGTGCTATGATGAACTTACCGGTTACATATATTTTTACCCATGATACATTCTTGATTGGGGAAGATGGAGCTACTCATGAACCAATCGAACAATTAGGATCTTTAAGAAGTATTCCTAATCTTCATGTTTTTAGACCTGCTGATCATAAAGAATTGATTGGAGTATGGAACTTTATACTAAGAAGTGGTAAACCATCAGCCTTAGTATTATCAAAGTATCATGTGCCAGCCTTAGAATTTACATCAGCAGATGAAGTAAGAAATGGAGCTTACATTGTAAGCGAAGTAAAAAATGCACTTGATGTTATTTTAATTGCAACAGGTAGTGAAGTAGCCCTTGCCATGAAAGTAAAAGAGGAATTATTAAAAAACTATATTGAGGCAAGAGTAGTAAGTATGCCAAATGTAGAACTATTTTTAAAACAAGAAGAATCGTATAAAGAACAAATACTTCCTAAAGGTTATCGTAAGATAGTAATAGAATTTTCTAATGATTCAACAATGTATAGATTTGTAGATAGTGATACTGATTTAATTAATATAACAACTTTTGGTAAATCAGGAAATAAAGAAGAACTTTCATTAGATTATGAACTTGATATAGCAAGTATAGTTATAAAAATTAAAAATTTATTATAATAATATATAACGACAAAAAATTCATAATATATTTTATATAATCGATATGGTGATTATATGAGAGTATATTATGTTTTTTATATTAATAATTATTTTTCTTATGTTTATAGAAATAAACCATACAAATTATATAAAATATTAGAAGAAATGTATCATATTAAAGAATACGATATGGTACTTACATATAAATATTATGAACAAATTGCAATTCCTTTTGATAAACAGTCATTAAATGAGTATGTATATAACAGACTATATAATGATAAAACTTATTATAAGAGAAGCAATATGCATATGATAACTACTAGTATTGAATGTAGCAAATTAGTGATATCAAATTCTAACTTAAAAATTAAAACTAATGTTGCTTATTGTAAATTCTTTAATATTATTAATGAATATAGCGATAATATTTTTGTATGTGATTTTGTTAATAAAGATTATTTTTGGTTAGATAAAATATTTAAAAGTGATTGCCAAACTGATAAATATTTAGTACAATAATTAAAGGAGGAAATAATTATGGAATGGTTTGTACTAAGAGATATATTATATTTAGTTATTGGTTTAATAATCGGTTTAGTAATAGGATTCTTTGTATCTAGAAAAGTTACTAAAAAGTATTTAAAAGAAAATCCACCGATTAATGAACAAATGATAAAAGCAATGATGAGTGGAATGGGAAGAACACCTTCACAAAAGCAAATTAATCAAATGATGAAACAAATGAATAAATATATGTAAAAAAAGATATAGAAATATGTCTTTTTTTTATGTTTCATGTTATAATAAAAAAGATAGTAGAGGTGTGATACAATGAAAAAAGTAATGGTAAAATTAGATAATGTAAAAAAAGATTATGAAGGGAAGAAAATAATTAAAGGTATTAGTTTAGATATATATGAAGGAGAATTTTTAACTTTATTAGGTCCATCTGGGTGTGGTAAAACAACTCTTTTAAGAACAATATCAGGACTTGAAAAAGTAAGTTCAGGTAAAATATATATTGATGGTGAGGATGTTACTGATGTTATACCTCGTAAAAGAGAAGTAAATACTATATTTCAAAATTTTGCATTATTTTCACATATGACAGTTGAAAAAAATATTGGTTTTGGATTAAAAATGAAAAAAGTCCCAAAATCAGAAATTAAAACTAGAGTAAAAGAAGTAATTGAGTTAATTCAAATGGAAGGTTTTGAAGATAGAAAGCCTACTCAATTATCTGGAGGGCAACAGCAAAGAGTAGCACTTGCAAGGGGAATAGTAAATAAACCCAAAGTATTACTTTTAGATGAACCTTTGTCTTCATTAGATATGAAATTAAGAAAACAAATGCAAGTAGAATTAAAAAGGATTCAAAAGAAAATGGGGATAACTTTTATTTATGTTACACATGACCAAGATGAGGCCTTATCTATGAGTGATAGAGTGGCAATTATTAATAATGGAGTAATTGAACAAATAGATACACCAAGAAAACTTTATGATGCACCAAAAACTAAATTTGTTGCAGACTTTATTGGAGAATCAAATCAGTTTAATGCGGTTGTAGTTTCTACTCAAAATGATGAAGCAACAATAAAATTAGAAATAGATTTAGAAATTAAAGTTAAAAATAATCATTATGATGTTGGAGAAAAATTAACTGTAATAATTAGACCTGAACAATTTAGACTAGCAAGAGAAAAAGATATAACAAATTGTTTTGTTGTAAAAACAAAAGAACACATATATAGTGGCTCTTTTACAAAAGTGTTAGGAAAAGTTGGAAAAAAAGAAATAGAATTTATTATTTATAATGATGATGACTATACTAAAAACGAAGAAGTTAAATTAAAATTTAGTTCTGACGATATAGTTATATTGGAGGAAAATAATGAAGAATAAAAGTAAATTTTTATATTTATCTCCAGTTGTTATTTATGCAATTGTTCTTATTCTTTTTCCAATATTGTATATATTGTTTTTAAGTTTTCAAACTAATGATAATTATGGTGGAATAATTTATTCTTTAACACTAAATAACTATATTAAAATATTTGATATTGTGTATTTAAGAGTATTATTTAAATCAGCTTCAATTGCTTTTATTACAACAGTAATATGTATTTTAATTTCATATCCATTTTGTATTTTTATATCAGAAAAGAAACCTAATGTTCAAAAAATATTAATAACATTGGTTATGGTTCCTTTTTTAACAAATTCATTAATTAGAACTTATGGTTGGATTGTTCTTCTTAGAAAAGAAGGAGTATTTAATAGTATATTACAGGCTCTAAATATTTGTGATGGACCAATTAGTTTTATGTATAATAATATGGGAGTATTCATTGGTCTTGTATATACTTTACTTCCATTTATGATATTACCAGTATATAGTTCTGTATCCAAAATAGATAAAAAAGTATTAGAAGCATCAGAAGATTTAGGAGCAAATGCTTATCATACATTTACTAAAGTAATATTACCACAAACTTTACCAGGAATATTTAATGGTTCACTTATGGTTTTTATTCCAGCAATTGGAATGTTCTTTATAGCCGATTTACTTGGTGGTGGGAAAATTATGTTGGTAGGAAATCTTATTAAAAATCAATTTTTAGTATCTAGAAATTGGCCGTTTGGAGCAGCAATATCAATATTCTTAATTGTAATAACATTTTTACTTGTTAAATTATATAAAAAAACAGGTGGAAATATGGATGATTTGGGGGGATTTTAATGCAAAGACATAAACATTTAAAAAATTTATTTATCTTTTTAGTATTTTTATTCCTATATCTTCCAATAATTACATTAATTGTATTTTCATTTAATACTTCACCATTAAATATTTTGTTTGAAGGTTTTACTTTAGAATGGTATGGCAAACTATTTAGTAATACAACTTTATTAGATGCATTAAAAAATACTATAATAGTTAGCGTTGTTAGTACAGCAGTATCTACTTTTATTGGAACATTAGCAGCGATAGGATTACAAAAATATAATTTTATTGGAAAAAACTTTATTAATAAATTATTATATGTTCCAGTAGTAATACCAGAAATTGTCCTTGGAATATCATTATTATCAGTATATACATTATTAAAATTAAACTTAGGATTAGGTACATTAATAGTATCACACATAGCTTTTTCGATACCATTTGTTATTATAAGTGTAAGAACTGTCATTAATTCTACAAATTTACAAATAGAAGAGGCAGCTCATGATTTGGGAGCAAACGATTTTAAGACGCTTACTAATGTAATAATACCAGAAATAATGCCAGGAATAATATCGGGTGCTACTTTAGCATTTACTTTATCACTTGATGATGTTATTATTAGTTATTTTACGGCAGGACCAGGTAGTAATACTTTACCTTTACAAATATACGCTATGATAAAAACAGGAATAACGCCTGATGTTAATGCTCTTACTACTTTAATGATTTTAGTAATAATGACTGTATTGATTATCTCTTCCTTAATTCAAGTGAGAAAAATGAAAAAGGAGTATGTAAGATGAAAAAGATAATATTATGTATAACTTTATTATTACTATTAACAGGGTGTGCACAAGATAATAGGGAAGTAGTAAATATTTTGAACTGGTCTTCATATATTCCAGATGAAGTAATAAGAGATTTTGAGAAAGAATATGGAATAAAAGTAAATTATAGTACATATTCCTCAAATGAAGAATGTTTGGCTAAATTAAGTTCAGCTAAAGAAGGGACTTATGATTTGGTTTTCCCTAGTGATTATATGATTGAACTTATGATTAAAAGAAATTTAATTCAAAAATTAGATAAAAGTAAATTGAGTAATTTAGAAAATATTAATTATAATTATTTAAATTATAATTATGATTATTATAATGAATATTCACTTCCATTTTTAGCAGCATCAGTAGTACTTGTATATGATAGTGAAAAAATCAAAGATGATATAACATCTTATAATGATTTATTAGATAATAAATATAAGGGAGAAATAATATTATTAGATGATCAAAGAGTGGTTATAGGTATGGCTCTTATGGCTTTAGGATATGATATGAATGATACTGATGTTGAACATTTAGAAGAAGCTAAAGAATGGTTATTAAAACTAAAAGAGAATGTTAAAGCTTTTGATAGTGATAGCCCTAAAACATTCATGATTTCTAAAGAAACATCAATTGGAGTTATTTGGAATGCAGAAGCAGCTTTAGCAATGGAAGAAAATAAAAATTTGAAAGTAGTATATCCGTCTGAGGGCTTTTCCGTTAGCATAGATAATTTTGCTATACCTAAAGGCGCAAAAAATATTGATAATGCGTATTTATTTATTGATTATATTTTAGAAGGAAAAGTAATGCAAAAAATAATAGAAGCTTATCCATATAAGAATGTTAATTTAGAAACACAAAATTATTTGTCTGATACATATTTAAATAATAATGCTTCAAATATATCTGATTTGATGTTTAGTACTGGTAGTTTTGTAGAAAATATTGGTGATAAAATAGAATTATATGATAAAGTTTGGGCTGAAATAAAATAACGACATAATGTAAAAAAAGTGTCAGGATAAAAGCATGAAAAAGTTTTGAATTTTACAAAATTATGTAAAATATTAAGACTTTTTTTTAATTAAATGGT
>CALVXP010000036.1 GCA_944371525.1 uncultured Bacilli bacterium
CTCCTTTCGGAAGTGTATTTTATCATATTATTTGTAAATTCCTTTTTTATTGTGTCTACTCTATGGGGTGCATTTCAGAGTAACTATTTCCTTATTTTATTATAAATTTTACACCTTTCTTTTTTTCATTTTCAATAGAAATGTCGTATTCTAAAAAATGAAGTGTTTTTTTAACAATGGAAAGCCCTAATCCAAATACACCTTTAATGCCTTTTTCGTATGGAGTGAAAATATTATTTAAGACATTTTTATCAATATTTGGACCATCATTATATAAAATTATCTTATTATTTTTTACAGTAATTTTTATTGTTTTATCTGCGTATCTAATAAAGTTACCTAAAATATTATCTATAATAGCTTCCCACATGTCTGAGCTTCCTCTAAAAATAGTAGCTTTTTGATCAATATCAAGAACAAATTCTACATCAGGACGCATTAATTTAAACTTATCAACTGCTGCATATATCGTCTGGCTAACATCATACTGTATTTTTAAATTGTCTTTTTTATCCTGAATATAACTAAGTTTATTTAAATATAATAAGGAGTGAACTTTAATTTCTAATTTTTTTAATTGTTCTTTGATTATTTCAATAGCTTTATCTTTTGTTTCTATTCCATCTTCGGAAGCTTCAATATATGATTTCATAACTGTAATAGGAGTTTTAAAGTCATGAGATATATTTTGATACATTTGATTTTTATATTCTTCTTGCTCTTTTAGATAATCATGCATATTATCTATGGCAACAGCAAGTGTATTTAACTCATCTTCATAAAATGATTTATCTGAATAATGGTTAAATTTATCATTATCTATGTTATCAACATTATCTTTTAATTTTTTAATTCGATTAACTAAATTATTTGACCAAGACATTATTAGTAATGATATAACAATAAATGTAATACCGATAACTATAACAATAGTTATTAATATGTCTTGTCGCATTCTATTGATGTACTTATCATTAGTTATGGCAATTTTTGTAATGTCATTAGTTTTAGAAGTATTGTAATAGTAGGTATTAAGTTTATATTTAAATTTTCCAAAATCGCCATCAAATTTAACTAACAATTCATCAATGTTATTAATATCAATTATTTTTTCTAAATTATCAGACACCATTACTGTTCCATTAGAGCTTATATAAATATAAGCAATCTCGGAGTTAATTGTACTACTATTTATATTGTCCCCGACAAAAAATAATGGTTGTTTTAAATAATTATAAATATTTTCTTCGTAAATAGGAAGTAAAGTCTTTGGAAGTATTATTCCTAGTGATATTACAATTATGCTGATAACAATTACATATATATATAATAATTGCTCAGCAAGGGATCTCTTAGCTTTCATACTAATCTATACCCATATCCATATATTGTGTGTATTTTTAAATCTGGCATTTTCTTCCTAAGTCTTCTTACTAAATCATCAACAACTCTATCATTACCAAAATAATCATTTCCCCATATAATATTTAATATATCATCTCTTGAAAATTGTTTATTTTTGTTAGTTAAAAACATATATAATAAGTCAAATTCCAAGGTAGTAAGATTTAATTCAACATTGTCTTTGGTAACAATTCTTTTGTTAATGTCAATATTATAATTTCCATAAACTAATTTTTGAGTGTCCTTAGTGTAGACTCTTTTAATCATTTTATTGACTCTTAAAACCAATTCTTTTGGAGAATAAGGTTTAGTAATATAATCATCACTTCCTAACTCAAGTCCAATAATCTTATCCAGATCTTTATCTCTAGCAGAAGTAAATATTACAGGAACAATGTCATCTGATTCTCTAATCTTTTTAATGATATCATATCCACTTATATCATCTCCTAGCATAATATCTAAAATCCATAAGTGAGCTTTTTGATTAACATTCTTTAACGCGTCTTCGCCGTTAGTATAACTAATGACATTATATCCTTCTTTTTCTAAGTAAGCTTTAATTAAATTATTTAAATCTTTCTCATCTTCCACTAATACAATGTTATACACAATATCATTCATAATATCACCACCAAGTTTAGTATATCACTAAATGTATTATTTTTCTAGTTGTTATTCATTCATTTTATATTCATATATCACCTCGTTTCTTGATATACATTCTACTAGTAAAAAATAGAATAATTATCAAAGAAATATGTTAAATTATGTGAAAAGAAAAAAACATTAAATTTTACATATAATGTAATGGGTGAACGCAATGTATATAAAAATTAACTTAGACTATAATTCGTTAGAACCATATATAGATAATAAAACTTTAATGTTGCATTATAATGTTATATATAGTGGTTATATAGATAAATTAAATAAACTATTAAAAAAGAATAACTATAAAGATAATTATTCTCTTAATGAACTAGTAGATAAAATAGATATGTTTCCACTAGAAGATAGGGGAGAGATATTATATAATTTAGGAGGCGTCCTTAATCATAAATTATATTTTTATGAAATAAGTGATAAAGGTAACAATATTCCTTATGGTGAAATATTAAAAGATATAAATAAATATTTTGGGAGTTATGATAACTTTAAAAAAGAGTTTATAAAAAAATCACTTAATTTAGTAGGAAGTGGTTATACATTTTTAGTAATGGATAAAACAGGAAAATTACAAATAATAAATACCTCCAATGAAGATACACCATATTCTTATGGATTTATACCTATAATTGTATTAGATTTATGGGAACATTCTTATTATTTAAAATATACTACAAATAAAGAAGCGTATATAAATAATTGGTTCAACCTTATTGACTTTAAAAAAATAAATGATTTATATATAGAAAATAAAAAAAGTCTATTCTGACTTTTCTTCTACAATAGCTCCAGTAGGACACATATCTATAGCTTCTTTTACAGCTTCTTCTAAATCATCTGGAATAGTATCTACTTTACAGTATGCAAATCCATCATCATTAAAATCAAATACTTCAGGAACTGCTGAAGGACAACTTCCACATCCCATGCATTTTTCTTCTTTAATTGTTACTTTCATATTTATCCCTCTTTCCAATATAATTATATAGATAAATTAATTAAAAATCAATAAAATAGTTTTAAATAACTAAAAAATATGTTATTATTATATAAGTAAAGGTGTGTTAGATATGGAAAGTAGAATGGAAAAATTTTATCGAAAAGATTTATCTGATTACAGTAGAAGCAAGAAAAATGCTGATTTATATAAAGAAGTATATGGAAACTATAGTAATATGGAACATTTGCCTGTTTCTGATAATAGTAGTGAAATAAATATGAGTGATTTAAAAAATATAGTTAGTAGTAGAGAACAATATAAAAAAGCTAAGATGGTTGGAGAATTTACAAGTACAAGTATAAAATTAAAGGAAGTTGAGCCTGAAGAAGTCAAAGTAACTGCTAAAAAAGTATATGATATAAATGAGTTGATCGAAAAAGCAAGAAGTGAAAATGCAAAAGCTAAAGAAATGATGGCTAATACTACTAAACAACATAATTTCTTACAAACATTAGAAGTATCTCCTGAAGCTTTAAATAAAATTAAAGAAAAAGAAATGGCGCTTAAAGAAGAAAATAATACTAAATCCAGTACTGAATCTTTTCCTTTAGATCTTCTTTCTGATTTAAAACCAAGTGGAAATACAGTTGTTATGGAACCTATGAGTGATGAAGTTAAGTCTCCTACTGATGATATCCCAATAGATAGTACTTTTATAAAGAAAGATAAGGATTTAGAAATAAAAGAAAGCAAAGAAGAATTTTATAGTGATTCATATACATTTTCTAAGAAAGATTTCTTTGATGATGATGATAATGAATTAGTTGGAAATAAAGGACACGCATTTTTAAAAGTATTAGTTTTTATTGTAGGAATATCTTTGTTAATTGCGGTTGGTTATTTTTGCTTTGTATATTTTGGAATTAGAAACGCTTAAATAAGTGTTTTTTTCTGTTAAATTGAAGTAGTAAAAAAATTAATATTGTGTTATACTAATTATAGATAAAAAGAGGTGTAACATGAAAACGGTAAAGAAAAGAAAATTAAAAATAGGTAGAATAATTATTGCTTTAGCCATTTTGGTAGCAATTGTAGTGTTATTAATTTTTTTATTTAATGGTACAAAAAAATTAATATCAAAAGAGGTTACGAAGTATTTAGCAAATGATAATTATAATGTAACTTTGTATAGTTATAATAGTGAAACTGAGGAATTATCGGAAAATAAAACAGTAGTAAGAGGTTCTGAAGTTAAAGCTAAAATGGAGGAAACAGTTACTAAGGATAATAATAACTATGTTAAAATTACTTTGGATAAGGAAAATTATTATGTTTTAGAGACTAATTTAGTAGATAAAAAAGAAGAAGTTGTAAAAGAAGAATATATATATGTAAGAACTCCAGCATCAGTACTTGAAAATTTAGATGATCCTAAAATAGTAGATCAAGGTGCAAAAGGAGAAAAAATGGAAGTATTATCTTATGATAGTATTGATGAAGAAGGTAAAGTAAATACTTATAAGGTAAAAACTGATGATAATAATGAGGGATATATATATGGAAAATATATTGAATTAACTGAAGAAGAAGCTAAAAAAAATTATGAAGCAGAAAAATACGATGAAATTCACTCAAAAATAAAAAACAGTTATGGTGGAGGAGATGCTATTGATTTAGATTTCTATCCAGTAGAAAAAGTATCTTTTGAAAATAATAAGATGCCAGAAGCCACATATGCATTATATTTAAATGGTGGTGTAATAGGAAGTGTAGATGCTTATATAGAATATGCTAAAAATACTAAAATAAATGCTTTTGTAGTAGATATAGTAGATGATACTGCAATATCATATCCATCTGATGTTATGAAAGAAATAAGTCCAACTTCTTATGAAAAGGCAATTAATAGTGTTGAAGAATATAAAAATGCTATTCAAAAAATTAAAGATGCTGGATTTTATGTAATTGGTAGAATTACAGTATTTAAAGATAGTTATTATGTAACTGATCATCCCGAGAATGCTATATCATCTAAATCTTCTGGAGAACCATTTAAACATAATAGTGCTTATTGGCCAAGTGCATATTCAAGAGATGTATGGTATTATAAGGTAGCACTTGCTAAAGAAGCTGTAGAATGGTTTGGATTTAATGAAATAAACTATGATTATGTAAGATTTCCTGACCGTATGATGTCAGTTGAAGATAGTGTTAATTTACATAATAATTATGATGAAAGCAAAGTACAAGCAATTCAAAGGTTTGTGCAATATGCAAAAGATGAACTTCATAAAGTTAATGCCTATGTTTCAATTGATGTTTTTGGAGAATCAACTAATGGTAGTTATACGACAGCATATGGTCAATATTGGCCTGCAATATCAAATGTTGCAGATGTAATAAGTGGAATGCCATATCCTGATCATTTTTCAAATGGTTATTATGGTATAAATGAGCCGTGGAATCATCCTTATGAACTTTTAAAAGCATGGGCAACTGAAGCGATGAATAGGCAAGAAGAATGCCCGACACCTGCAGTTGTTAGAACATGGATACAAGCATATGATGTTATGACTTATGTTGATTCTAATGGTATTGATTATAATGCTGAAAATGTTGAAAAAGAAATTGAAGGTTTATATGACGCTGGAGCAATGGGAGGATATATTACATGGAATTCCGGTTCTAATTTATCTAAATATAAACTACAAAAAGGGGCATTTGATAGAGACTATTATAAGGAGTATAACAATGGAGATAATAACTGATAGTAATAAATATGAATTAATAACTAATCATAAAAATGGTTTTGATAAAGATGATTTTCTATCTAAATGTACTGAATATTTTGATGATTATGATTATATAGTAGGGGATATAGCCTATAATAAATTAAGATTAAAAGGATTTTATGAAAGTACTAATCCAAAAGTAAAATCATTAAATGATTATAAAAACTTGGACAAATATTTAAAAGAAAATTGTGCATGCGATTGTAAATATTTTGTTTTAAAAAAAATATAGATGGTATTTTATGTTAACTTGGAATAAAATAAAAACGATTCTAGATATCCAATATATATTTTTGATAGTAATAAAATATTAATAATAATTTTTTGGGTAATTTATATTTGTATTTAAAAAGTGAAGAAAAAAAGGAAGTAGATTATTCGGATTACAAAAGAAAATTACTTCCTTTTTTGTATATAATAATTTGGATAATGATATAGTTAATTATAATTTATTTAAAGTATATGATGAAAATCAAATACATATAGAAGAGTATTTATATATAAAATAAAAAAGATAGTTATTAAACTATCTTTTTAAATACATAAATGGTGTCCCGTTGGAGATTCGAACTCCAGACCCTTTGATTAAAAGTCAAATGCTCTACCGACTGAGCTAACGGAACAAGATTAATGGTTGCCTCGGCTAGATTCGAACTAGCGCATGCCACAGTCAAAGTGTGGTGCCTTACCGCTTGGCTACGAGGCAATCTAGCCTATCACTATAAGAGTGGTGGAGGGACATGGATTTGAACCATGGAACCCGAAGGAACAGATTTACAGTCTGCCGCGTTTGACCACTTCGC
>CALVXP010000037.1 GCA_944371525.1 uncultured Bacilli bacterium
AAATATAAACATTTGTTTGTCAATGTTTTTGATAAACAAACAATACAAAAATCGAACTTTCCTTATAAATAAAAAAAACTTTAGATACACTAAAGTTATTTTCTTGATACATATTTACCATCTTTTGTAGATACAATTATTTCTTCTCCTTGTTCTATAAATAATGGTACTCTAACTGTCATTCCAGTTTCTAATGTAGCATCCTTTGTTGCATTAGTAGCAGTATTTCCTTTTACTGCTGGTTCTGTTTCTGTAATAACATAATCTATTTTTTCAGGAAGTTCAATTCCTAATAATTCATTTTCAAAAAAGATTATTATAACTTCTAATCCTTCTTTTAAGAATTTAGATTCATTTTCAATTTGTTTAACATCTACATCTACTTGTTCATATGTTTCCATATTCATGAAACTATAACTGTCTCCAGTTGAATATAAGAATTGCATTTTTGTTTTACTAATATGAGCAGTAGGAACTTTAATACCTGAATTAAATGTTTGTTCTACAATTGAACCAGTTCTTAAGTTTTTTAACTTAGTTTTTACTATTGCAGCACCTTTACCTGGTTTTACATGTTGGAATTCTAATACTTGATAAAGATTTCCTTCATACATGATGGTTACGCCTACTTTAAAATCATTTACGTTAATCATCTTTTCACTTCCTTACTATTTCTTTTCTTTATGTGTAGTTACTTTACGACATTTATTACAAAATTTATTTAATTCTAAACGTTCTGTCGTATTTTTTTTATTTTTACTTACATTGTAGTTTGGAGTCTTACATTCTTCACAAACTAAAGACACTAATGTTCTATTTTCAGTTTTTTTTGCCATAATATACCTCCTTCAAAAACATATCTGTGTATAATTATAACACATTATTTATAAATTTCAAAGAATTTATTAGTAATTTGTGCAGATATTCGTTTAGTTATGGCACTTTGATATGTACTACCACTATAAGAATGACTAATATCAGGACTAACTACCACTACACTCATCTTGGGATTTTCACTTGGGGCATATCCTACAAACGAAGAAGTTATTGTTTCAGTATCTACTACTCCATCACTATTTGTATCAATAAAACTTTGACTGGTACCTGTTTTTCCCGAAGCATCATAATAATTACCCATATATCCATATCCTAGCCCACTTGTTACTACTGCATTAAATCCTTCTCTTACTCTATCTAAATATTTTTTTTCGACATCTACGGTGCCTTGAATTTCTGTTTCTGCTTTATATATCATTGTTCCGAATGTTTCCTCATTATCAACACTCGGTGCATATACTTCTTTTAATAAATATGGCTTTAATCTTGAACCACCATTAGCTATTGTATTTATATATTGAGATAATTGAATTGGTGTATAAGTATCATATTGTCCAATAGAGAAATCGAGTAAATGTCCTGGTAATGTAGAAGAACCCATATACCCTAAACTTTCTACTGGTAAATCTATTCCTGTTTTTACTCCAAGACCAAATTGCGCATACATATCCCTATATTTATTGAAAGCACTTTCATCTACTCCCAATGCTTCATTATAAACATAGTTGCCTCCTCCTACTTTAATAGCAATTTTATATTGATATACATTTGATGAATACTGTAAAGCATATATATCATCTATATATCCCATTGTTCTCCAAGAACACTTTTCTGGAGTATCTTTTATTTTAATACATTCATCTAATTGAACTGTCCCTATATCTATAGCTCCATACTTATATCCAACTAGCATAGAAGCACCTTTTACAACGCTACCAGGTGTTACTGGCAAAGTTACAACACCAGGAGTATAATCAATTACATATCTACTGCCATCATCACTAGTTTTAACTTGTTTTCCTGCCATTGCTAATATTTCTCCGGTATTAGGATCACTTACTATCGCAAAAGATCTATCATAATAATCTGTATTAGGTTCGCTTTTAGCATTCAATACTTCATTTGCAAGCATTTCTTCTAAATACTGTTGTAAATCAATATCAATAGTTAAGACAATGTCATTACCTCTTGTTCCCTCACTAACAAGTTCATAAGTATTATCACTTAAAACTTTATAAGTAGCTTTAGTTCCTTTTAAATAATCTTCATATTGATACTCTAAATAACTAATACCTACTCGATCATCTAAACTATAACCATTTTTTAAATAATATGAAGCAAGTTCTGCTGGTATTCCTTGACTATTAGATGAAACTGTTCCAAGTATACTTTTAAAAGTATCACCATATAAATATATTCTATCCCAATCTAATTTAGTATTAAAACCTTTCAATGTATCAATATTTTCTGATATAATTGCATACTCTTCTTCGGTAACATCAACATTTTTTATTATTTTCTCAGCATAAGAATATCCTTTATTCATAAGATAATATATGTATGCTGCTTCTTTATCATTATCAGTATATACACTAAGTTCTTCTTCAGTTATTCTTTCCATAATAAGTTTTTCAATATCTTCACTTGTTAACTTTCTTTCGCTTTTTTGTTGCCATTCTTCATCTGTTATTTTTTTCTTAGCATCTTCTTCATTATTTACATACCAAAAATCTTTCAACATACTTTCTGTTAGTTTACTATAATCAACATTAATTAAATTACCCACAGTATATGCAAGTTCTATTTCTTCTTCTTTCGTAATATCATTTTGTTTTTTATAATATATTGTCTTTATTGCTTCATTATCAACAAGTAATTTATAATTTCTATCATATATTCTACCTCTTGGGGCAGAAGTACTTTCTACAGTAGTTTCTGTTGCTATAACTAATTTTTCTTTATATTCTTCTTCATTTAATATTTGTAATTGAAATAATCTGACTACTATAATAGAAAATAATATTAATAAAAATATAGTAATAAAAGCATATCTTTTTTCAATCATATTTTTTAAATATCTCGTTTGTCTTCTTCTACTTTTATTAATTGTTTTTCGATATATTTGTGCCATATTATTCCACCTTTCATTATTTATTATAGCATATTTATAAATATTATACATAGACTTAAGTGGTGATATACATGAATATTTTTTTAATTAATGAATATGTTAAAAGACTTACTAAGGAAGATGTTAATAATTTTGCTTTAAAACAAGGAGTTAGTTTAACAGAAGAAGAGTTAGATATAATTTATAACTATGTAAAAAAGGATTATAAAACAGTTATATATGGAAATCCCAGAGTTATTTTAGATGAATTAAAGACTAAAGTTAAACCATTTACTTATAGTAAAATAGAAAATTTATATCAACAATTTAAAGGGTATTTAAATTAAAAGAAACTACTTATAGTAATTTCTAATATCAGTTATTAAATTATCATTAAATTGTTTGTTCCTTATCATTTCTATTTCAAATAAATATGGAGGATATAACCTTTCTTTAGAATCATCAGTTTTTGTTACATATGGTGTTTCTAATATTTTAGGAATATTCTCTATTTTTTTATTATAGATAATATTTATTAAATTATTAAACCCCAAATATCCATATCCAATATTTTCATGTCTGTCTTTATGTGATGATATAGTATTCTTACTATCATTTACATGAATACATTTTAATTTATCTAATCCAATAATACTATCAAATTCATCAAGTACTTTATCAAAATCACTAATATCATATCCAGCATCATTTACATGACAAGTATCTAGACATACCCCTATTTTATCTTTAAATTTAACTCCTTCAATTATTTTATTTATTTCTTCAAAAGTTTTACCTATTTCGTTACCTTTACCTGCCATTGTCTCTAAACATATAGTAACATTATAATCATTATCTAAGATAAGATTTAATCCCTTTATAATATTATTTATTGCTATATCTCTATTTCCTTCAACTGCGGAACCTGGATGTAACACCATTTTATTTATTCCAAGTAAACTACATCTTTCTACTTCATTTGTCAAAAATGATACTGAAAAATCAAAATTTTTACTATTAGCTAAATTAACTATATAAGGAGCATGGACTATAACATTATTTAAATCAATATTATTTTCTTTCATTAATTTATATGCTTCTAGAGTTAATTCATCTTTTATTCCAAGTCTATTTGTATTTTGTGGTGCCCCAGTATAAAACATAAATGTATTTGCTTTATAACTAAGTGCTTCTTGTACACATCCTAGTAGTTGTTTATCATTTTTAAAAGAGACATGTGCTCCAATTATTAAATTCATTTCATCACTTCCCTACATAATTATATAATATTTTAAGAAAAAGAAAAAGCGATTACTCGCTATTTTGTTACGCCATTTGCATCATTACTATAACCATAAGTAATTTTACCACTAATATAGTATTTACCACCACTTTTAGCTACTAATAATACATCAACTCCACCAGCACTATTATATCTAATTGCTGAACAAGTTGTAGAACTTATATTATTTGTATCTGGGAAATTAGCCAAAGCATCATCATTACCTCCTGAACCATTTGTTACTAGATCTGCAGCAGATAATCCAGTAATTTCAAATAAATTTTTACCAGTATCAGAAGTAATTTCATCCATACATTTCCATCCAGTAGTTACTTTCGATAAAATATCTGAAGGAATTTGCTTTTTACTTTCATCTGTTTCTAAAGCATCTGCTGATATTGAATTTTCCCACCATCTAACTATTTCTTTTGCACTTGTATGTATTGCACTTATTCTAGAATTATTTATTGAATTCATTATTTGAGGGAATACTATACCAACAATAATGGCTAAAATAACTATAACTGCCAATAATTCTACCAATGTAAATCCTTTTCTATTTAATTTTTTCATTAATTATCCTCCTATCTTATGTAATAAATATACCACGAATAAAAAATATAGTCAATTATTTTTTATAAATATAAATATATTTTTTGTACATTTGTAAATGATGTGATACAAAAATTTTTATAAAATGACTCAATTAATATTGAGTTGTTTTTTCTTT
>CALVXP010000038.1 GCA_944371525.1 uncultured Bacilli bacterium
TAAATTTAGTATTATTCTTTTTTATATTCATGTTATACCTCTCTTTATTATTATACCATAATTTATAATTTAAACATTAAAAAATATAGTAAATAATTCTAATTCCCTAGAACTTTACTATATTTATTATATCCATTAATATGTAAGTAAAATTATACTTCTCTTTAATTTACTACTATTTTCATCTGTAATTTAGAAAATAAATTAATTTTTATTATATCTCTTATTTATTATTTTATTTTTTTTAATACCCTTTGATTAGTTACTAGATGATTTCTATTAAAAGAAAGTTTTGTAAGTAAAAAACTCTAGATAACCACACTAGAGCAAATTATTTTCTTTTACCTATATAATAATTTTTCTTACCTCTTTTAACAATAATATATGTATTATGTAAGAAATAATTATCATCTATTATTAAATCTAAATCATTTATTTTATTTCCATTTATTGATATAGCATTTCCATTTATAAATTCTCTTGCTTCTCTTTTACTAGAAGATACTCCCATATCTATAAGTAAATCTACTATATTCTTGTTAGTTTCTACTTCTTTAATTTTTTCATTTTTAAATATATCTTCAATATCAGAAAGTTCTAAATCATCAAATTTGTTATTAAACAAACTTTCAGTTAATTTAACAGCTTTATTATATTCTTCTTCTCCGTGTAAAAATATTATTACTTCTTTAGCTAAAGTTTTTTGTGCTTCTCTTAAATGTGGATTGTTCTTAACTTCTAATTCTAACCTTTCAATTTCTTCTTTAGGTAAGAATGTAAATACTTTTAGGTAATCAATTACTTTTTCATCTTCAGCATTTAATAAGTATTGATACATTGTATATGGTGAAGTTTTATTTTTATCAAGCCATAAAGCATTTCCTTCACTCTTACCAAACTTAGTTCCATCTTTAGTAGTTACAAGTGGCATTGTAAATCCATATGCTTCTTTACCTAATTTCTTTCTTATTAAATCAATACCTGCGGTAATATTACCCCATTGATCAGAACCCGCTACTTGCATTGTACAATTCTTTTGCTGATATAAAGTTAAAAAATCCATTGCTTGCATTATCATATAAGAAAATTCTGTATAAGTAATTCCTGTTTCTAATCTTCTTCTTATAATATCTTTATCTAACATATAATTAATATTAAAGAATTTTCCATAATCTCTTAAAAAATCTATAAAGTTAATGTCTTTAGACCAATCGTAATTATTAACTATTTCAAATCCAAATAAATATTCAACTTGCTTTGTTAAACATTTAATATTATGTTCTACTTCTTCAATAGTCTTCATTTCTCTTTCAGTTGTAGGCCTAGGATCTCCAATTCTTCCTGTAGCTCCTCCAATTAATAATATTGGATTATGTCCTGCTTCTTTTAATCTTTTAGAAATTAAAAATGAAGATAAGTGACCAATATGCAAACTATCAGCAGTAGGATCTGTTCCTATATAAAAAGTAAGACCTCCATTATTTAATTTTTCTTCTAATTCAGGGGAAGATATATCCTTTATTAATCCTCTCCACTTTAATTCTTCAAATAAAGTCATAATTTCACTTCTTTCTAGTTAATTATTATATATTATTTTTTTCTTTATTTCTAGCCATATTTTGAATATCTACTACTATTTCTTCATATCTTTGATATTCTGTTTCACTATATATTTTTATTCTTTGTCTTAATTTATCTAAATATTTCTCATCATCAATATGATAGTATTTATTTTTATAACTAATACTCTTTATGCTTAAAGGTATCCATAAGTCCACTGATATTCCAGCATAATTCATATTTCTACCTTTAGGAAATGAATCTATCTGTAACTCTAAATTTTCTAAATTAGTAACTATTTTACCACCATTATTAAGTATTCTTTCAATTGCTTTTATTTGTTTATCTAATAGCCCATTATAATATTTTTCATCCTTAGATATTTTAGGTTTAATATAATAATCTTCTAAATAATTAATTATTTTATCAACATCTAATTCATATTCATTAAATAGTAATTTATAATCATATCCTTCTTCTCTACTTACAAGTTCTCTTTGTAAATACTTCTCTAAAAATAATATTTCTAGTTCTGGTATTAATACTTTATGATTATTTATAACTACTGTTTCACAAGTAGTATCAAGTAAATTACCATTTATATTAGACAATACTTTTAATTCATAACTAGGATAAAATTCAATATTACCAAAAGCTTCTTTAAAATTATAACTATCTTTAGTATCTTCATAATCAAGTATTTTAACATCATATAAAATAATATCATTATGAGGCCTATAAGAATAACAGTTATTATTCTTTTTTCTTCCTATAACATTACCTTGTAAAGCTAGTTCTATACCTATTCCACTTCCAAATAAATAATTAATAGTATTTCCATCCTTTTGAGGCCATAACTTTATCATTAATAATATTTTATTTATAAAATCATCATATGTTTTAACCATTACTCCTTCAGAAGATGTATCTATATGATAATTTCTAATTTCTTTTATATCATTATAATCTAGTACTTCTTTATTTAATAATTTATATATATCCATGTGTAACCACCTTATTTATTCTCTATATTTGTAACTATTTCTCTTATTTTCCTAAATCTATGATTAAGACCTGATTTAGTTATTTTATTTCCAGTACTACTTGTTATTATATCACTTAATTCTTGTAAAGAAACTTCTGGATACCTTAAACGATATTCAATTACTTCCTTTATTTTATCATCAAGCAAATCTATTATATCATATTCTTTTAATTTTTCGATATCTTTTATTTGTCTAGATGAAGTTAAAAATATTTTATCCATATTAGCTTGTTCACAATTATTAAGTCTATTTGTCATATTTTTATGGTCTCTATATATCCTTATATCTTCAAAATACATTACTGCATTATATGCTTTTATAATTCTTAAATAATCAGATATCTTTTCTGCTTCTTTTATATATACCATATAATTCTTTTCTCTTTTTATTACTTTACTATTTAGATTAAAATCATTAAGTAATTTTGATATATAATTAGCATATTCTTTATCATTTATAATAAATTCTAAGTGATATCTTGATGTTTTAGGATCATTAATACTACCTGTAGATATAAATAATCCTCTTAAATATGCTCTTATTAATTCTTCATCATTTACAATATATGTCTTAGGAATATTTAAATAATTATTATCTTTATCTACTATAGATAAATCATTTAATATTTCATGATTCTTATGTTTTATTTCTAATATATAATTAATTCCTTTATTAAAGCCATATCTTTGTCTTACTGTAATAATTGGTGTTACTTCATAAATATCTTTAAACAATTTAAATATTCTTCTTGCTACTGAGTTATTTTCAATAGTTATTTTTATATGTGGTTCAATTTCACTAGAATTTCTTACTATCGCTGATAATTCTGATATTAATTCTAGTTTTGTACTTTCTAATTTTGTTACTTCATTTTTTACTTCAGTTGAGAAAGTCATTTTAATTATCCTTTGCTAAATAACTAAATATAGCAAGAGCTGTTTTAATTGGATCATGTCTTACTTGATTATTAACAATTAATGCTAAATCATCTTTAATAAGTTCCACATTCATATTTTTAAGTTCTTCTTCATCTATTAATATTGGTGTACTTTCTTCCTCTAAATATAATTTTTGAATATCTTCTGGAACCAATTTAGAGTTTGCTATTACAATATCAATGAAATCATCTTTAACATATTTATTTATTTGTTTAACACAATCACTTACATAGAATCCATCTGTTTCTCCATGTTCTGTCATTGCATTACATACATACATTTTTTTTGCTTTAGATTTTTTTAAAGCTTCTTTCATCTCATCGTTTAATAAATTAGGTATTATACTTGTATATAAACTTCCTATACCTAATATTACTAAATCTGCTTTCTTAATTGCTTTAATTACTTCCGGAGTTACCTTAACTTCGTTTTTATATTTTATATAATCGATTTGTTTTCCTGCCTTGGTAATTTTACTTTCTCCCTCAATTACTTCACCATCTTTGGTATATGCCATAAGTATGGGTTTATCTTCTGTAAATGGTAATATTTTACCTTTAATGTTCAATATTTTACTTAATGATTCCAATGATTCAGTTAAGTTTCCTGTTATGTTAAATAGTGCTGTTAAAAGCAAATTACCCATAGCATGGTTATTTAAATCACTATTTGTCTTAAATCTATATTGTAAAAGTTGCTCTACTAATGGTTCTACTTCTGAAAGAGATACTAATACATTGCGTAAGTCTCCTACTGCTGGAGTATTAAATTCTTCTCTAAGCCTTCCAGAAGATGCTCCATCATCAGCAACTGTAACAACTGCTGTTATATCAATAGGAAAAAGTTTAAGACCCCTAAGTAAAGTTGATAGTCCTGTTCCTCCTCCTAATACTACTACTTTCTTCATTTTGTATACGCCTCCTAATTAATTATATCAAAAATAAAGAAAAAAAGAAACAAACATCGTTTATTCCTTTATTTTATCAATAAATAATGGTAATATTTCTTTTAGATTATCTTCTCCAAGTACTTCTTCAATTACATCTTTACCATCTTCTTTTTTTATTATTACTACTTTATAATTATTTGCTATATCATTTTTTTCTTCATTAAGTTGAGCAATATAGTAATAATCAATATTGTCTTTTGTTACTTTATCAATAGTTAAATATTCTTCACCATTCTCTAATGTAATTATAGTATTTAATTCTATATTCATAAATTCCTCCTTAAGATGCTTTTCTTATTTTAATTGTAGGATTAGCTATTTGCCCAGGGCCTGGTCCTAAATTGATATTTCCGTGCGGTATCTCTGGCATTCCTAAATCTTCACTTGAATTTAATGATTGTGGATTAAATTCTCTTTCATTAGTTACTGGTGTTTGAGGGAAAAAATCATTTTTTCCTAAGTCATTATTTGAAGAGTTTGCAAAATTTGGTTTTGCTTCTGGCCAAAATAAACCTGAATTATTATTTTCTACTCTTTTAGGAATTTCTTCTGTAGTTGTAGGAAATGGAACTACTTTTGAAGTTTCCATTTGTGGTATTACAGATTCTACTTTAGCTTCAACTGGTTTTACTTCTAATGAAGGATTAGTAAATACTTCTGCTTTTGGCAACTCAACTACAGGAGCTTTAAATGTAGACTCCATTTTAGGTAACTCAACAGTTTGACTGATTTGTTCTACTTTTGGAGTAATAACTTCTGGCTTTACTTCTTCAACTTTTACATTTGAAGTCACATTATTATTCGGCATTATTTCCTCTACTTGTGGGAACACAGTTTTAGGGGTTTCAATAACACGAGAAATCTCTTCTACTTTAGGTTCAACACTAGTTACCATAGGCTCCGCCTTTTTAACTTCTTTAACAATTTCTACTTTTGGAACATCTATTCCTAATGCTTTACCAACTCTTCTCATAACAGTATTTGCTTTATTTTTTACAAATGAAACATTAATTCCTTCAGGAACACCTTCAATCTTTTTAATAGCATTAGGTATATATTTGATAGTTTCTACCAAATCAGGTTCTTCTATTTCCATTGTTCCTAAGTCTCCAAAAGATACTTGTGGAGTTTTTTCCTCTTCCTTAGTTTCTTCAATAATTGGCTCTACACCCTCATCTTTTGACTTTTCAACATAAGTCTCAATAATCCCATATTCTTGTAAAATAGCTAATATATCACTTTTTTGATTAGCTTCTTTATATGAATCTAACTTATTTTCTTTAAATGTTATTTTATCAATTAATTTATGAATTCTATCTATATTAATCTTTTCTAATCTTATTTGATTTTTTTGTTCATCAATTATATGATAAAAATCTACTAATATATCAGGTTTAACAATATTAAGTGATTTCCTTAAATCCATTCTATCACTAAGCAACTTATCTATTTCTTCTCGCTTACCAAACAATTTACTATACTCATTTTCTGATTCAGTTACTAATTGATATAGTTTTAATAATATTTCTTTTTCTTTTACTTGATAATATGTATCCCTAGCATCCGCAACATATGTAGAATATTCTACTTCTCTATCACTAGATATTCCAGATCTAGTTAAATTACGAAAGGCTTTTTCAAAAGTATCTAAAGTTTTTTTACTTTCTTCAATCTCCGAATTTAATTTTTCAAGTTCAAAGTCTACATCAATAACATCAGCAATATCAGCATATTCTTCATTACCTAATAAAATATTTCTTAACTTAGTTAAGAGATTATCTTCTAATTCATAATTTTTTTCTTCATCTTTTCTCTTTTGTTCTTGTGAAGCATTTAATTCTTTATTTAAGTGTTCTAATTCTATTTCAATTGAAGATATATTTCTATTATTTTCTAAATATTCTCTAATACTAGAAAGTCTTTGTTTATAATTATCTAATTCTAATTCTTCTAAAATACTACTTAATCCTTCAATACTTCTAGAGGTAACATCTTCATACTCTCTTAAAAGAGATTTTCTTTCTTCAATTCTTTTTGAAACTAGTTCTACTAATTTTTCAAGTCTAACTTTTTCTTCTTCTAATGTAACCGTAGTATTAAATAGTTTAGAAACTTCTTCTTCATAATCTTTCTGTTTATACTCATCAATGCTTCTAGTTGCTTCTTCAAAACTTGTAAATGTATCTGATGTTATAGTATTTAATTCATTATTAGCTCTTGCTAATTTTATATTCATTTTTAATATATCATAAAGTCTTTGCTGCATTGTTCTATCATCGATACTTTTCATATTATCACCTCTATTATTAATTATATATTTAATTTTAGTTTTGTCAATAATTACATTGGCATATCTGGGAAAATAACATCATTTACAAATAAATTATCATCAACCTGTTTATCTATATTTATTTTTTCTCTATAATTTTCTATATTTTCTTTATCTATTATTTCATCTTTAACTTTTTTAGCTACTAAATTATCATTTTTAATAACAGGGATTGAAAAGTCATTCTTTTTATGATCAAAAGTTTCATCGTTTTTAACTTCTTTAAAAATATCATCAATAACATTTTCTTTATAACTATTAGTATTATAATCAGATTCATTTTTTTCACTTTCTAATTTTTTCTTCATTTCATCATAAATACTTTCAAATAATGAATCTCTACTAGTAATTTCTTCTTTAACTTCTGTATCATCGTTTTTTTCATCATCGAAAACAACTTCTTTTGGTACATAAACAGTTCTTGATTTTGATTCTATTGTAGAAACAGGAATTTCTTTATGTACTTCATCAGATGTTATTTTGTCTTCTTTTACAGGGTCTAATAATTCTCTTCTTTGTTTTTCTAATTCTTTTTGTCTTTGTAATTCCTTTTGTTTTTCTTCTTCAATGCGTTTTAGTTCTTCTTGTCTCTTTTCCTCTTGTTTTCTTTGTTCTTCTTTTCTTCTTGCTTCATCAATTAATATCTGTCTTCTCTTTATTTCTTCTTGGCGTTTATTTTCTAAAATTAATTGTCTTTGCCTTTCTTCATATTCCCTTCGTCTTTGCTCTTGAAGTATTTGTTCTTGTCTAGCTTTTTCATTTTTTATAAGTTCTTCTAATATTGATTTAAATTCATCACTATTATTTTCAAAATCAATTTCTTCAATTTTTTGTTTTCTTTCTTCTAAATCAGATATAATTTCACGATATGTTTTTACATCTTGTTCTTCTATTTTTATGGTATTATATTGCTTATTCATTTCTGAAGATACTAATTTATAAAAATCACTATTTTCAATATTCATAAATATATCTTGCATTTTTTCTCTTTTTGCAAGAAGTTCGTCATAATTTTCTGTCTTTTCATCATATATATTCAATAATTCTAACAGCATCTTTTTTTCAAAATATTTATTATATTCAACACTTATAGATTCTAACATATTCTGACATTCAATAATTAATTCATTATTAGAACTTTTTCTTGCTGATTCAACATTTTCCATTGCTTTTTCTTTTGCAAAAGATAATTCTTTATATGCAAGTTCTACTTCTTCTGTTCTTTCTAACAAAGTATATAAATCCATAGCATTAAAACTTTTAGATAACACTTCTTGCATTTTTTCTTCTAATTCTATGTTAATTTTATCATTTGCTTTTAATTTTGATAAACAAACTTTTTCTTTTTCTTCTAAAACACTTATTTCTTTTTTCAACTCTTGTTTTAATTTTATATTTTGTTTATATTTATCTATAATTTTTATTCTTTTTTTATAATCATCAAGTTTTTCTTGTCCAATTATTCTTGGTTGTTCTACAATTATATCAGTAACCTTTTTATGTTTTTCTTTTCTAGCATCTAAATATTTTATTCTATCTTCAATTAAACTAATCATATTAGTTAATTTTTCTTTTTCTTCATCGATAAATGTAGAATTTTTATTTGCTAATTTATTATAAAACTCTTCATAGATATCATTTGTGGCATTTAGAATATTTTCTTCTATTTTATTTAATTCTATATATATATCTTTTTTATCTGATTCATCACAATATTCTAAACTTGCTAAAAGCATATCATATTGTTTTTGTGCTTGAACTACTTCATGACTAGTGTACTCTAGCATACAACCACCTCTATTATAATTATATAAAATGATATTACTTTTTGTCAACTGTTTTTCCAATTTTATCTTTTTATAAAGTTTATAATTCGTTATTTTTTAATACTTTTTAATTATTTTTACATTTTTTTGTAAAAAAGGGTTGTCAAACAAAATAAATTGTTATATAATGAATTAGCAAACGGAAATTTGCGATGTGCCTGAGTGGCGGAATAGGTAGACGCACAGGACTTAAAATCCTGCGAGATTCAACCCTCGTGTCGGTTCAAGTCCGACCTTA